>NZ_MNQY01000141.1:0-31111 GCF_001915675.1 Parabacteroides sp. merdae-related_45_40
ACAAAAGAGAGTAGAAAAAAAGAGACTTTATTTCGTAAATTCATGGTATATATTATAGATTATTCATACAACTAATCCGCAGCCCAATTCAAGCTCCTACCGACCGCTTTATGCCATTCGGTAAGCAAAGTCTCGGCCGTTTCTTCATGCATTTCAGCACTAAAGATATTATCCAAGGACCACTGTTCTTTCAGTTCATCCACATCTTTCCAGTAACCGATCGCCAACCCTGCCAGATAGGCGGCACCCAAAGCCGTTGTTTCAAGGACACGAGGACGAACCACCGGACAACGACAGATATCCGCCTGGAATTGCATCAGGAAGTTATTAGCAATCGCTCCACCATCCACACGGATCTCTTTCGGCTTGGCATGTATATCGTTTTCCATAGCCATCAAGACATCGTAGACCTGATAGCAAATACCTTCCAAGGCGGCACGGGTCAGATGGGCTGTACTTGTTCCGCGCGTGATTCCGATGATGACTCCACGGGCATACTGGTCCCAGTAAGGAGCTCCCAACCCGGTCAGCGCCGGAACAAAATAGACACCTCCGTTATCCGGCACGGAATTGGCCAGCTGCTCCGTGATAGCGGCACTCTGTATCAATCCTAACTCGTCACGCAACCATTGAACGACCGCACCACCGACAAAAACACTTCCTTCCAACGCATACGTCACTTTCCCATCCAGTTTCCAGGCAATAGTCGTCAACAAATTATTTTTAGATAAAACAGGCTTGCTTCCAGTATTCAGAATCATAAAGCATCCTGTTCCGTAAGTCGTTTTAATCATACCGATATCCGTACACAATTGTCCGAACAGGGCGGCTTGCTGATCACCGGCCATTCCCGAAACCGGGATACCGGTCTTAAATATCGGGGTGGAAGTCTCGCAATACACTTCGCTACTACTTTTCACTTCCGGCATCATGGATGCCGGAATTTGGAAAAGGTCAAGCAGTTCCTTATCCCATTCCTGCGTATGAATATTGAACAACATCGTACGGGAGGCATTCGTAATATCCGTAATAAATTCGGTTCCGCGGGTCAGTTTCCAAACCAACCAGGAATCGACCGTACCGAAACAAAGCTCCCCACGCTCGGCACGTTCCCGGACACCCTTCACATGATCAAGAATCCAACGTATCTTCGTAGCAGAAAAATAAGCATCGATCACCAATCCGGTCTTCTGCTGGATCAGAGAGGCATACCCCTTTGTTTTCAATTCTTCGCAATAGTCTGCCGTACGTCTGTCCTGCCAAACAATGGCGTTATAGACAGGGAAGCCGGTCTCCCGGTCCCATATTATCGTCGTTTCACGCTGGTTGGCAATACCGATACAGGCAATATGCATATCCGTCACATCCGCTTTAGCCATAGCCTCCTTGATGGCAGACGATTGTGTGTACCAAATCTCGTTCGGGTCATGTTCCACCCAGCCAGGCTTAGGGAAATACTGCTGGAATGTTTTCTGCGCTAGTGTGATGATATTGCCCTGATGGCTGAAAAGGATGGCTCTCGAAGAGGTCGTGCCCTGGTCGATAGCCAGCACATATTTATTTCTGAAATTCATATCTTTCGTCTCATTAGATTATTTTAATATAATGGGAAACTACCCGGTTAAAGTCTTTCAACCGGACGGTCTACCATGTTTTATCTTTTCCCCGTTCCATATCCCATATCATGAAAAGTTAACACATACAAATCTAACAAATAAATTCCGATTATGGTTCCACCGTCATGAAAAAGAAACACACGGATATAATAAAAAAATGCATGGCCATAAAATGAAAATTCCATAACCACGCATTTTTTATTGCACTTAAAAGCAAGCCTGTTTCTTATTCAAACATCTTATCAATGCCACCCACATCTGCCGGTGTCTGTTTTCGTTCCTCTTCGGTGGCCATTTTACAAGGATTCTGATACTGTTCGGGAATGTCGAAATCCTCTTCCTGCGAATAGCCCAACGTTTTGTCGGCATAAACTTTCTGCATGTAAAGTCCATAGATTGGCAGAGCCATACTAGCTCCCTGTCCTTCCGACATCCGGTCGAAATGGATAGAACGATCTTCACCGCCGACCCAGACACCGGATACCAAGCTCGGCGTAAAACCCATAAACCAACCGTCGGAGTTATTCTGAGTCGTACCGGTCTTTCCTCCCATCGGCGCTTTGATGCCATAACGGGCACGAATACGACCACCAGTACCACCGTCTATCACATTTTTCAACATGTGGAGCATCTTATAAGAAGCATCTTCCGTCAATACTTCACTCATCTGCGAATTGAAATTCGCAATCGTATTGCCGTAAGGATCCTCTATTCGGGTCACATACAAAGGTTCGACTCGTATGCCTTTGTTGGCAAAAGTCGTATAACCGCTTACCATCTCACCAACCGAGACATCTGGAGTCCCCAAACAAATCGAAACTACTGGATCCATTTCGTTCTTTAATCCGAACGAATGCAGCAGACGAACAAACGTATAGGGAGACAATTGGCTCATCAACCAAGCCGTCACCCAGTTGTCGGAATTCTGCAATCCCCACTGTACAGAAACCATCTCACCGATCCGTTTCTTATTCGAGTTACGGGGTTCCCAAAGCCGTCCGTTCTCATCGGTCAGGCGTTGTTGCACGTGCAACATCTCGTCACACGGACTGATACCTTCAATCATTGCAAGGGAATAGAGGTAAGGTTTAATAGTGGAACCGATCTGGCGACGGCCTCCATTCACCATATCATACTGGAAATCATTATAATCGATACCACCCACATAGGCTTTCACATGACCGGTGCGCGGATCCATCGACATGAAGCCGGTACGCAGGAAACTCTTATGATAGCGGATCGAATCCAACGGAGACATCGTCGTGTCTATAGCACCTCCCCAACTGAACACACGCATCTCGACCGGTTCGTTAAAGGCAGCCTTTATCTCTTTCTCACTCGCTCCCGCCTTCTTCATGGCACGGTACCGATCTGTCTGGTGCATAGCATGCATAAAGATCGTATCAACCTCGCCTTGACGTAAATCACGGGAGAACGGAGCATAACTTTTTCCTCTCTTCTCTTTAAAAAATGCAGGTTGAAGATAACCTCCGATATGCTCACGGACGGCATCCTCAGCATATTTCTGCATACGGGAATCAATGGTCGTATATATTTTTAAACCATCCGTATACAAATTATAGAATTCTCCATCAGCCTTTTTGTTCTTGTTACACCAACCGTATGCAGGATTCGTTTCCCAGGCAACCGAGTCTTCCTTGAACTGCTGCATCTGCCATCCCCGATAGTTTTTACGCTCAGGTTTCTTCGCCGTCAAAAATAAGCGCAGATATTCGCGGAAATAAGGAGCCAACCCTTCCTTATGATCCATACGGCTAAAATGAAGTGTGAGCGGCAAAGCCTTCAGCGAGTCACATTCCGCCTGCGTTATATAGCCGGCTTTCTGCATTTGTTCCAAAACCGTGTTACGCCGTCCGCGTGTCCGCTCGTTATGGCGCCTGGGATTAAAATAAGAGGGATTCTTACACATTCCGACAAGTGTCGCCGCTTCCTCGATCTTCAACATCTTGGGCGTCTTTCCGAAATAAACACGGGCAGCAGACTGGATTCCCACGGCATTATAAAGAAAGTCAAACTTATTCAGGTACATATTAATGATCTCTTCCTTCGTATAATAACGTTCAAGCTGGACGGCAATCACCCACTCGATCGGTTTCTGGAACAAACGTTCCATCACATTGTCAACACTTGGAGAAAACAATTGCTTTGCCAATTGTTGCGTAATGGTACTACCACCACCACCACTTTTCTGCATCAAAATGCCTCTCTTAACAACTGCACGAAACAGTCCCTGCGCATCGATACCGCTATGTTCGGCAAAACGGACATCTTCCGTTGCGATCAACGCCTTCACCAAATCGGGAGATAGATCGTTATAATTGACCATGATACGGTTATCCTGGCTATGCGCATAGATACCGAGTGTTTTCCCATCAGCAGACACGACCTGTGAAGCATATTTATCAATCGGGTTTTCAAGCTGTTCGACCGGTGGCATATAGCCTATCGAGCCTTTGGCTATTGCTGAAAACAATAAAACTACAGCACCTACCGCTATCGCAAACAGCAGCCAGAACGAAATTATAATACCTTTTGTTACCTTTGAAACCACTTTTCTCTATTTTTCTTGTTTTGGGCACAAAGGTAATAATTTATTAAGACACTCCCTCACCACAGCATCAAGCAATTTATGTTAAACCAAATACTTCGCCAACAAATAGCCACCACCTAACAACCAGATATACAATACTGCCGCCAAGATGAAAGGTTTCGCTCCGGCTTTCTTAAACTTCTCGATACTAGTTTCCGTACCCAATGCCGTCATGGCCATCGTCAACATAAATGTATCTATATTATTGATCCCGTCCACAACTGTATGAGGCAACAGATCAAAAGAATTAAAACCAATCACAGCCAGGAAACCGAAAGCAAACCACGGGATTGTGATCTTACCCCGTTTTGCTGTAACGGCTGCTGTTTCCTTTACGCTATCAGATACGGCTTTCACGGCGGTACGCGCCAAAGCAAAACTCATCATCACCAAGACGGGAGCCAGCATCATAACGCGAATCATTTTCACGATAATAGCCGTATCCGAAATTTCCTTTCCCATAACATTACCTGCACCTACGACATGCGCCACCTCGTGCAAGGTCGATCCGGTATAAAGCCCCATTTGTTCAGATGTCAGGTCCAATATGCCTGCACGGTACATGGCCGGATAGATAAACATCGACAAAGTGCCGAAAATAACGACTGTCGAAACGGCCACCGCTGTTTTATGCGGCTCGCTTTTCACGACCGGCTCGGCTCCCAATACGGCAGCAGCCCCACAGATCGCGCTACCGGTGGATGTCAGCAAAGCGAGATCTTTATCCATTTTCAGCAAACGCCCGACAAACAAACCTATGAATATGGTAGCCGCCACTATAATCGCATCGATCAGGATGGCCGGAAGCCCGATCTCGGCCACGCTCTGGAATGTCAGCCTGAAACCATACAACACGATACCGGCACGCAGTACCTGCTTCGTACAAAACAAAATACCGGGCACCCATGTCTCAGGCAGATGGTTGCGCAAACTGTTCGCATATACCATTCCCAACAGGATACCGACGATCAGAGGACTGAAGGATAGATTTTTGACAAAGGGAAACTCTGCTATGTAAAAAGCAGAACAAGAGAAAAGGGCGATCAACAGAATGCCATGAAGTACGTTACTCCTTTTTTCGCTAAACATATTCAATCAAGTTTAAAATCCATTATTTTTTAAAACCGTGGCAAAAGTAAGGCTTTTTTCCTCTATCCTTTCCTAATATGTTTTTATAGAGTATAACATCAGGTTATCGCCAGTTTTGGCAGGCATATCGGATGAAGCTTTCTTCCACTCCCCCGTTCTGTCCCTGCGGCTCGGCAAAGGTAAACATCCGTTCGGCGCGGAACCCCTCCACTTCGATCACCTTCAGCCTGCCGGACATCAATTCGCGGGTCACGGCACGGATAGAAACAATTCCCAACACCTCGGAGTTCTCCAAAAACAACTTAATACTTTCCGTACTCCCCATCTGCAACACCACATTCAGTTGCGAAAGTTTCACCTGATGTTCCGCCAGGGCAGCTTCCACCACATCCAGCGTTCCCGAACCGTTTTCGCGCAGGACAAGAGGCAGCGTACGGAGCTGTTCGATCGAAATCTCGTCATAGGCCGCCAATGAACTGCCCGTATGCGCCACGACGACCAGTTCGTCTCTCATAAAAGGGGTATAGTGAAGCGTGCCCTGGTGCGCCGTTCCTTCGACCAGGCCGAGGGTGATCTTTCCCTCCCGCAAGACCTGTTCGATATCGCGGCTATTCCCGTTCAGCAAAGAGACTTTTATCTCCGGGAACTTCTTGATAAAAGAGGCGAGGACAGGCGGCAGCACATATTGGGAAATCGTCGTACTTGCCCCCAACCGCAGTTCCCCGGCAAAATTATCCGTCAACAGGTTCATCTCGAAATCCATCTGCCGGTATGCAGCCAACAGCTGTTTCGTATGCGACAACAACAATTCACCCGCATGGGTCAGTCCGATATGGCTTCCCACCCGATCGAACAACGGTGTTTTATATTGCACCTCCAATTCATGAATATGCTTGCTGATGGCTGGCTGACTGATAAACAACTCTTTTGAAGCCTTCGTAAAGCTCAAATTCGTGGCTACGCTGTGAAATACTTTCAGACGAAAATCCATAAATATATTACTTTTTACTTTACCAAACTCATTAACGTGTCATAACTGTCAATCTTGCCATACTTAACTTCGGAGAAACTCTGATTTAGAAGACAATCTGCTATTAAGGTCATCTACGACATGTTCATTTATATTTTTTATTAGTTTAGGGCTCCATACTACTCAATCAGGCAAATGTTTCATGACAATTGCAAAGATAATCAAAATATCACTACTACCCCATCAAAATCGGATTTCTATCCCATGTTTTTAGAATAGTATTGCGGGTAATATTTTTTAACACAACAAATATACAGCTTTACCGTAATACATATAGCAAAACGATATTTGTCCAAAATGCACATCTGCATTGTTTAGGCACGAACTCAAATAAAGTCAATTATTATTTCACAAGGATAAATTTTACAATATCCCCCTGTTTTTCTATTTCAATCGAAAAGCTGAACGCTTTCAGATTGACCTTTACACACCAAAACGGCACTTTTCGTGGCATATATGAAAACCGTCCACTTGGAAAATAAAAAAAGCCGGCTGTTTGTCAATCTTTTTACCGGAATTCCCGACATTCTGACAAAGCTAAACTCCCGGAGAATCGGATATCCGGGGAAACAAAAGGGAGAGTCAAGGAATATGGAAAGAAATCCGAGGGTATTTTCAAGGATTCCGGCACCCCGTTTCCGTGACGACCGTCTTCATCGCCGTAAAAACGGACTTCATCGCCCCAGGATGCCGACTTCCCCTTATACAAAGACGGTCGTCATGGCAACGAAGACCGTCTTCGCGGGAAAAAACTGCGCACCTCACGGGAACAGTCTTTTCCTAACCACCTTTTAAACAGAAAACAGACCTCTGCAAACCGTTTATTTTAACTCAGATTTTGCAATTTCAGATCGTTTTTGACAATAAGGGGGCTCGCCATGCGATCCTAATCTTACTTTGTCTATCTTTTTTTAAACCACGACCCAATCTTCAAATGGCAAAACGGAATGAGCACTAAACGGATTATTCAAAAAAGGCAACAGATCACCTTCGTCATCTCCGGCTTTTTCATACTTTTGTATATTATAATTCTTGACAGAAGCATACATAAGATAAATATGAAAAGGAAAAAGAAAATACTGACGATCATCGTTCTGGCGACTATAACCCTGATATTCATACTCCCGGCTATCGGGTTCAGCATTCTGAACTGGGGAGTATTGCCGCCAGAGAAACTGACGCCACTGGTTATCGAGCAGGCAAATAAGTTCATCGATGCACATTTGGATTGCGAACGGGTGGAACTGACCTATTTCGAAACCTATCCTTATTTAGGCGTGAAGCTGACGAACGGCCACCTGATCTCGCACGCAGCCGAAGATTCGACCGCCCATGAAGAAGAACTGGCAATTCCTTCCGATTCGCTGCTTGCTTTCAACCGGGCAACCCTGTCTTTGCAACCACTCGATTACCTTTTTGGTAGTAAGATCACCATCAAAGACTTTTCCATCGAGAACCCGCGTTTCTATGGATTCGTCAATAAAAACGGACGTGCGAACTGGGATATTTACGAAAGTGAGACGGATTCGACAGAGACCGATGCAGGCAAAAAGCCCCTGCCGCCTATCGACCTGCAAAAGGTACGCATCTACGGAGGACATTTCACGTATGACGACCGCCAAGCTGACCTTTTTACCGAAATGCAGGGCTTCTTCGTACGCCTTGACGGTTCATTGGCTGGAGGAGCCAATACACTCGATTTGGAAATGGGCTGTTCATCCCTTTTATTCAGTAACCCAACTTATACATTGAAAAACGACTTGTCACTTCGTCTCAAAAGCAGGTTAGTGCTCGCCGAACACTACAACTCGATTACCTTGAAAGATGCGGAATTGAAGGTGAACAATCTGCCTTTCACCGCCGATGGCACTATACGCCACTTTCCGGAAAACCGACACACCCGTATCGATATGGATATGGGATTGAAAATCTCGGATATGAACGATCTGCTGAAATTCATTCCCGATGCCTATTTCCAGAATCGCGATAAGATACAAGCGGAAGGTTCAATCCTTATGGAAGGAAGCATTCACGGTTTCTTAGGGGACAGTATCGTACCAAATGCGAACCTGTGTTGCAAAATAGAAAACGGCTCCTATCACATAAAGGACATCAAACAAGGTATCGACACACTGGAAATGGACCTAGATATCCATCTGAACGGACCTTTTCCGGATTCTTCTTTCGTCTCGCTCGAACAACTCACGATGAAAGGGCTCAACACTTCATTGGATATGCAGGCCAAAGTAACCAACCTGTTCAAAAATCCGGCCGTCCGGGCCGGAATGAAAGGTAAAGTGGACTTCACCCGGTTGGGACAGGAATTCCTTAATCCGGACACGCTGTTAGTGGAAGGTGTAATGGATGCAGACCTATCGACCACTTTTACCGTGAATGACCTTGTCGAAAGCCGGTTCGGGAAGATACACAGTTCAGGAAAACTCAATATTGACAAGCTAAAAGCGTTCAGCCAGTCACTCGGCATGGATATTTTCATTTCCGATGCCTATCTGACAATCGACACGACACACCAGAAAAGTCTTTACATCGAATCACAAAACCTGATGCGGATGACGATGGGAATAGATAGCCTGAATATCAAATATAAAGATGAAATCAGCACGAACATAAGTAAATTGGAAATGCTTGCTCAAACATCGCCTGTTATTGATACAACAGCCGTCATACCGATGACCGGGCAATTGGCCTTCAACCATCTGAGAACCCGAACGGCCGATTCCGTCTGGATCGTGGCCGAACGTTCCGAACTGAAAGGTGGTATCAAACCGTCCACTTCCGACAAACTAACCCCGACTGCAGCCGCTGTCATTTCGATCGACACGCTGAAATACATCAGTATGCCTTTACGGACAGGACTCTCCCTGACGGAAAGCTCGTTTACGATCGAGACCCTTCCCTATCGTGATGCACGACGCCTACAGATGGCAAACCGGCAACGCCACACACTGACCGACGAACAACGTGTACATCTGACAGAAAAGAGAAAGAAGATGGCCGGGAAAACTGCCGTCGGCGACAGTAGCAAAACAGAAGGTCAATTCCTGCGCAAATGGGAAGCACGGGGCAGCATCTCTTTCAAACAAATGCGCGGTTTCAGCCGCATGTTCCCACTCCCGATATGGATGGAGCCGACGACGATGAGGTTCAACACAAACGACATCACACTGACAGATGCCCGCCTGCATCTCGGCAAAAGCAATTTCACCCTTAACGGCGAGATCAGCCAGATCCGGAAAGCGATGCTCCGCGGAGGAAAGTTGAAAGGAAATTTCAATCTAAATTCGGATTATATCGATTGCAATCAGTTGATGCAGGCAGTCAACAACGGTATGCAATATGGGGAAAACACGGACCTACTAATGCTCAGTGATGAAAATATCGCACAACTCAATACCGAATCGCTGCAAGATAGTATCGCACAAACAGAAACCGACACGACCAGCCAATTATTTGTTCTTCCAGCCTTTCTCGACGTGGCTCTCCATACGAATGCAAAACGTATCGATTTCAAGGATCTGGAATTAGAGAACGTGGTCGGCGAGATTGTCCTGCGCGATCAGAGTATCAACTTGAGCAAGCTCAATATACAATCCAATATGGGGAATGGGAACCTGACAATGGTCTACCGGGCTAAGAACGGACAAGAGGCAACCGCCGGTTTAGACCTCGATATGGAAGATGTGAAGGTGGAGAAGTTGATCGCCCTCTTCCCTTCCATCGACACATTAGTCCCGATGCTCCGTTCGTTCGAAGGTGTTTTGGATTGTCAGGTCACGGCTACTTGCAAGATGGATTCGACCATGTCTCTCATTATGCCGTCCATTAACTCGTCTTGCTATCTACACGGGGACAATATGGTACTGCTCGATGGAGAAACATTTACCGAAATATCCAAGACACTGATGTTCAAAAACAAGAAACGGAATATGATAGACAGTATTTCAGTAGACCTTGCCATCAAAGACAATAAGATCGAAGTCTTCCCATTCTTGGTGGAAATGGACCGTTACAAAGTGGCTGTCGGCGGAACGCATAATTTGGACATGACATTCAATTACCATCTATCGGTACTCAAATCGCCCGTTCCTTTCAAATTAGGAATCGACATCACCGGCAACCTGGATGATTTCAAATATAAGATCACGAAATGTAAATACAAGGATATTTTCAAGCCGGCCAAGCAAGCGGAATTGGACAGCACACGCAAGAATATCCGGAAAGATATCCGCGACGCAGTACGCAAACAGATCGAGGAAGCTGCGCCGGAATTAGGAAAAGACTTAGCTTTGGTAAAGGCTGCGGATGTATGGGAACCTTAACGGTTCCCATACATCCGCTCGTAATATTTCATATAATCTCCTCCCGTGATGTCTTCCACCCACTTCTGGTTGTCCAGATACCAACGGATCGTCTTGACAATTCCGGTTTCGAAAGAAGTTTCAGGTGTCCAGCCCAATTCGTTTGTAATCTTTGTCGGATCAATGGCATAACGCTGGTCATGGCCCAAACGGTCTTTTACAAAAGTAATCAGGCTGTCGTTGATCCAGTCGATGGAAATCTGCCCGTCCGCACCGATCTCTTTTTTCTTCAGAATCCGGCGGTATTCGGGTTGTTCCGTCATCAATCGGCGAATGGTACTGATTGTCAACTTCACGATCTCGATATTCTGCTTCTCGTTATGGCCTCCTACGTTATAGACCTCCCCTGCCCGTCCCTTATGGATCACCAAGTCGATAGCCTTGCAGTGGTCTTCCACGTACAGCCAGTCGCGTACATTTGTCCCGTCACCATAAACAGGAAGCGATTTACCTTCGAGAATGTTTTTAATAATCAGAGGTATCAGCTTTTCCGGGAAATGGTACGGACCATAATTGTTGGAACAACGGGTGATGCTGACCGGCATCTTATAAGTTTCGGAGTAAGCTTGTACAAACAGGTCGGCACTCGTCTTGGATGCACTGTACGGACTACGTGGGTCCAATGGAGTCGTTTCATGGAAATAGCCTTCGGCCCCCAGGCTACCATACACCTCATCGGTAGACACTTGGTGGAAACGGACACCCTCACGCCATTCAGGATAACCGGTAGCCGCTTTGCCCGTCACCCACGCTTTACGAGCAGAATCGAGCAGATTTTGAGTACCTAATATATTCGTGACCAGAAAAAGCTGCGGATTCTCGATACTGCGGTCCACATGGCTTTCCGCCGCAAAATTAACGACATAATCGAACTGGTATTTGGCAAAGAGCTCGTCCGTCAACGCACGATCGCAGATATTACCTTTCACAAACTCGCAACGCTCCCCGTCGATGTCTTCGGCAATCGTTCCGAGATTACCGGCGTAGGTCAGCAGATCCAAAACCACAATCTTTATTTCGGGATACTTCGCCAACATGTATTTAATGAAATTACCGCCTATAAAACCAGCCGCTCCGGTAATCAAGTAAGTTTTCATATCTATATTTTTAATTCATAATTCAAAACTCAAAATTTATCTCAGCGTCTTGCAGTAAAGCAGCATTCCTATCTTTATCCGACAAATTGAGGATAGCCGGTTCCGTGATCTTCCAGTCCACCCCGACCGTCGGATCATCAAAACGCAATCCGCGCTCATGTGTAGGTGCATAAGGGTTATCGACTTTATAAGTAAAAACCGCTTCCTCGCTCATGACATGAAAACCGTGGGCGAATCCCTGTGGGATAAAAAATTGACGTTTATTCTCATCGGACAACTCGACTGCTACATATTTCCCGAATGTCGGAGAACCTTTACGCAAATCGACGGCCACATCCAAAACACATCCTTTTATCACGCGTACCAACTTGGACTGCGAGTAAGGAGCCAACTGGTAATGCAATCCTCTCAACACGCCTTTTGATGAACAAGACTCGTTATCCTGCACAAATTCCACTTTGCCGATATGTTCTTCAAACTCCGCCTTCTTCCAAGCCTCCATAAAGTAACCGCGTGCATCTTTAAACACTTTCGGTTCAATGATCCACACACCGGGGATTTCAGTTTCAATATATGTCATTATCTTATTGTTTATGCTAATAGATGACAAAGTAACCTCTTTTTCCTTACTTCTCCAAACCTCCCCGAAAACAAAAAGAGAGAAAAAGATTTGCATATTCCAAATATATTATCTTTCTTTGCACTCGCAAAACCGGAATGTTTACAAAAACATATTGGTTCCTTGGATGAGTGGCTTAGTCAGCGGTCTGCAAAACCGTGTACGGCGGTTCGAATCCGCCAGGAACCTCTTATAATTGAAAATTATTTTTCACGACTTTATTTCGGTTCCTTGGATGAGTGGCTTAGTCAGTGGTCTGCAAAACCATGTACGGCGGTTCGAATCCGCCAGGAACCTCAAAAAAATCCTCTTAGCAAGTTTTTGTTAAGGGGATTTTTTATTTTTGTCCCGTAATCGGGTATTAAAAGAATAAGATTATGCATTACAAAATCACGACGCTCGTGGAGAATGCCGTCTACAGGCGGAACTTACAAGCGGAACACGGGCTTTCATTGCTTATTGAAAACAACGGGTATAAAATATTATTCGATACGGGACAATCGGATCTGTTTATCCGCAATGCGACACTTTCGGATATCGAGATTGCGGAAGTGAATTTCCTTATCCTGTCACATGGACATAGCGATCATACAGGAGGATTGCGGCATTTCCTTTCCGTCAATAAAAAAGCTTCGGTTATCTGTAAACAGGAAGCCCTTTATCGAAAGTTTAAAGATAAACGGGAGAACGGAGTCATTGACTCCAACCTGTTGGATTTATCCCGATTCCGTTTTATCACCGGGCAGACGGAACTTATTCCCGGATTGTTCCTATTCCCGGACCTTCCGGTTATAAATCCTGAAGATACTCACTTCGAACGATTCTTCACCCAAACGCCCGAAGGAGTTGTTCCCGATATTTTCAATGACGAACTGGTGGTCGCATTGATAGCAGAAAACACATATTCCGTATTGAGTGCCTGTTCCCACCGGGGAATCACCAATATTCTCCGGACTATCGGCAACTGTTTTCCAGGATATACATTCAAACTCCTGGCCGGAGGTTTTCATATCCACAATGCCCAGGACGAGAAATTCAGTATCATAGCGGACTACCTGAAAAACAATCTGCCGGAACAGATCGGGATTTGTCATTGTACGGGTATAGACAAATACGCGTTATTCCGGCAGACATTCGGAAACCGTGTGTTTTACAACTACACGGGAAATACGTTTTATTTATAAATCTTGGCAGCCCAACCACCGCCAGGAGCCATCTTCACCTTTACCTTGCGATCGGCAGGAACTGGTATGACTTCCTTTTTATAATCACAGGCGGCACGATCGGCATTGATGCCATCTTTGAACAATTCCAGTTTATAATTGCCATCACCCAAGAAAGACAAGTCAAGTTCCACCTCACGGGCATCCCAATTCGTCAAAGCGCCCACATACCAATCATTACCGTGAAGGCGAGCAATAGCAACAAATTCACCCACTTTACCATCCAGAGCAACCGTCTTTTCCCATACGGTCGGGATATTGGCGATAAATTCCGTACATTCGGGTTCCCGGTTATAGTTGGAAGGATTATCACACAACATGTTCAGCGGAGATTCGAAGATCACATAAGTAGCCAACTGATGACAACGCGTTCCCTGACTCATCGGTTCGGTATAGATCGGAGCATAATTTTTACGGATCGCATTGCGCATGGCGCCCTGTGTATAATCCATCGGACCGGCAACCATACGGACAAAAGGAATCGTCACGTCGTAAAGCGGCATATCGTAGGTACTGGCTACCCATTTCATATTTTCCAAACCATGAACGCCTTCATAGTTGATCACGTTCGGATAAGTACGTTGCAAACCTGTCGGTTTACAGATACCATGATAATCGACCATCATCTTATATTTCGCACAAGTTTCGGCTCCTCTGTAGAGGAAGTCGACGATCTCCTGGTCGTCGCGATCCATAAAGTCTACCTTGAATCCTTTCACACCCATATTGGAATAATGCTTCACCACCTTTTCCATATCCCGGTCGAATGCATGGTAGCCCGCCCAGAGGATGATTCCGACATTCTTGGATTTGCCATAATTCACCAGTTCCGGAATATCGATTTCTGGAATAACCTGCATCAGGTCCGCAGCCATATTGACAGACCAGCCTTCATCGAGAATCACATATTCGATGCCATGTTCGGCAGCGAAGTCGATATAATATTTATAGGTTTCAGTGTTGATACCGGCACGGAAATCCACATCGTAAATGTTCCAGTCATTCCACCAATCCCATGCCACCTTACCCGGTTTCACCCAGGAAACATCCTGCAAACGGCAGGGAGAAGCCAGACGATACACCATATCGCAATCGGCCAGCTGCTTGTCATTCTCAGAGACGATAAACACACGCCACGGGAAAGCACGCGTGCCGCTTGTCTTGGCTATGTAATCTTCGCGTTCTTCCACTAACATCTGCAAATTATTGTGACCGCCTTGCTTTTTCACTTTCGGATAAGAGGCGAATATCGGCTTCAACACCGGCTTGTCGATCGAGTTATTCAGGAACATTCCGGGATAATCTTCCAGGTCAGCCTCGGTGATACAGAGTTTCTTGCCACCGTCCAGTTCCACCAGGAGCGGAAGGATCATCAGGCGCTTGCTGTTCAGCTTCGTGATCGGTTCATGTACATACGGCTGCTCGAAAGAGTTCATGAACTGTTCCTCAAATGTAGCCTTTTTGCTGTTCACGTAAGGCGCAAAAGCCATATGGTCGGAAGAGAAAGTATAATCGGCTTCTTCATCCACGACGACGATATCATTCTTCATCTTCGTCGTGAAACGATAGGCCAGACCGTCATTATACATACGGAAAACAAGGCCGTAGTTACCCCGGAACGAGAGTGTCATTTCATTATAGATATCCTGTACTTCCGTCTTTTTATAGAAAGGAGAAGGGATCACTTTATCGACTGCGGCTTTCAGCACTTTCGATACTTTGGGGCCGGCCCCTAAGACAACTCCGTTTTGCAACGTCATGGAGATGGGAGATGCGGCAAGAACTTCAGTCCCGTCGTGTGTAAATGAGAAACGAATATCGTCACCTACCGTAACGACTGCTTGCAGTTTTTTGTCCGGCGATTGCAACTGATAGCTTTTCTGTGCCGTCAGTGACATGCTCCCCATCAAGAAGAACACAATAAGAGCTTTTAATTTCATGGTTTTCAAATTTAATTAACTGGCGACAAATATACAGGATTAATCAGGAAATGCTTTTGCAAAATTGTCTTATCTTTGTAGATATTGTATCATAATACGGTTATTAAGGAGATAATATCCATGAAAAAGCTTATTTGTTTATTGTTTTGTTGCCTGCTTTTCCTTCCGGCTGCCGCCCAATGGAAATGGCACAACCCGATGGAAGCCGGTTTTCCGGTTATCCAAAATCAAGGATTCACAAAAGAGATCGGAAATTCTTACACACGCCTGCCCGAACGTGCAAAAGGCGTGGTGAGCGAACCGGTATGGAACCTGTCGCGGCATTCGGCAGGACTCGCCATTCATTTCTACAGCAATGCCCCGCAGATCAAAGTGCGCTACACCGTTACCGGTAGCCTGAATATGCCTCATATGCCTTCGACCGGAGTGTCGGGAGTCGACCTTTACAGCATTAACAGCGACGGGGAATGGCATTTTTGTTTCGGCAACTATTCTTTCAAGGACACGATCACCTATACATATAATAATATAGGCAAAGACCGCTACCACAAACAAGGTTTCGAATACCGGCTTTATCTGCCTTTATACAACGGAGTGAAATGGCTGGAGATCGGTATACCCGAAGATGCGAAACTGGAATTCATCCCGGTTTCTCCCGAAAAGCCGATTGTCCTGTACGGAACTTCGATCGCACAAGGGGCCTGCGCCTCCCGCCCGGCAATGGCATGGGGAACGATCCTCCAACGTTCGCTGGATTACCCGCTCATAAACCTCGGCTTTTCCGGCAATGGCAAACTGGCGAAAGAAGTGCTGCAATTCATCGGCGAAACAGATGCCCGGCTGTACATACTGGATTGCATGCCGAACTTGCCCAATCAGAAGGAAGAAGATGTTACGGCTTTGGCCATCGCCGCCGTCAAGCAACTTCGGGAAAAACATTCGGCTCCCATCTTGCTGATCGAACACGGAGGCTATAGCAATATGTATATGGATTCAATAAAATACAACGAAGTCACCCAGGTTAACCGTGCTTCCCGTAAAGCATACGAGCAGATTCAGTCCGAAGGAATTAAAGATGTATATTATTTGTCCCGCGAAGACCTGAACATACCGTCCGATGGTTGGGTTGACTATGTGCACCCGTCCGACTTCGGAATGAAGCAACAGGCGGTTGTCGTAGAAAGAAAGGTACGGGAAATCCTGCATATTCCCCTTGGCTCCCTGACAACAACCATCCCCGTCACCCAACGCCGGGAACCGCATATGTACGAATGGCTCTCCCGTCACCGCGCTTTCCTGGAGCAGGTACGCAACCATCCGCCTAAAGCTGTAATCTTAGGCAATTCGATCACCCACTATTGGGGTGGCGAACCGGAACACCGTAACAAAAATGGACGGGAGACCTGGGAAAAAGTCATGCGTCCTGCCGGTTTCCAGAACTTGGGCTGCGGATGGGACCGTATCGAAAACGTGCTTTGGCGTATATACCATGGCGAACTGGATGGCTATAAGGCCGGAAAAGTCGTCTTGATGATCGGCACGAATAATTGTGGCCTGAACAACGACAAAGAGATCGTCGAAGGTCTCCGCTTCCTCCTTTCCGCCATCCGTCAACGGCAACCGGAAGCCTCCGTCAAAGTGATCGGCATCCTTCCCCGCCGCAATCAGGAACAATGGGTAAGGAACATCAACTTCGATATTAAAGAGATGGTGGAAACGGAAGGTTACGAATTTGCCAATCCGGGAACAGATTTGCCAATCCGGGAACAGCCCTATTGCTGCAAGACGGCAAAATAAACGAAAGCCTGTTTATCGGTGACGGTCTCCATCCAAACGACAAAGGATATGAATTGATTGCCGGAGAGATCGCATCCTCCAACAAAAGTTTTTGAAAAATAATCCTGCATTCCTTTACCTGTATAGCGGAATATTTCGCATTCACGTTATTACAGATGAAGGGAATGATATAATTCGGGATATTCAGTCAATGAGCTAAAATAAAATGGTTTGTTTACTGAATGTCCCCTTTTAATACAGAGCCTTTGGGGCTTTTTCCTGCAACTTTTCGAATTTTTTCCGGTAGGAAAGTGGGCTTATACCTGTTTTACTCTTGAAAAAGCACGAGAAGTAGTTGGCCGACCCGAAATTTAACTTCATTGCAATGTCTTGGACCGACATTTCCGTATTGTCCAGTAATTTTTTGATATTACTAATTTTTTGTTGTAAAATGTATTGATGGATGGTGATTCCGGTGTATCGCTTGAATGATTTCCTGAGATTGGAATAGCTCATGTTGATGGATTCGGCAATGTCTTCCGGTGTTAATTTGTCGTAAATGTTTTCTAGAATCAGTACGCATGCCTCCTGTATCTTCTGCAGAGAAGCTGGTTCACAATCATAGTTTTTGTTGATCGAATAGATATCGCCGATCATATGCATCATAATTCCCGCCATGACAGCTTGAAATCCGGGTGACTGTGCCTTGGCACAGTCAAGCATTTCAAGAAAATGCTTGACTATTTGTTCGTTTATGCCGATGTGGATAATGGGATCATTAGGTTGGAAAATCTTATTGAGTAATTTATTAAAATATTCTCCTTGGAAAGTTACAAAATATTCATTCCATCCGATGTCTTTTGCCGGTCGGTATGTATGCCATTCTCTGGGAAACAAAAGGAAAACATCTCCTTTAGTTATTTTTTTTTCGGAACAGTTGCCGGACTGAAATGTACCTCTCCCTTTTGTAATATAGATTAAGGAGAATTCGTCTAAGATTCGTCCTCGTTCGGGATTGAAGGTGTATCCGAATGGATGGCCTTTTGGAGGATAGCTGTCTAGAAACTTGGTGGATTGGAATCCTATACTGCTCACCGACATTTTCCATATGTCTTTATCTTTATTGTTTGCTAAGTATTTGACAATGTTGTGTTTATTGTAGTCTACATTCATTTTTTTTTGTTTTTAGTATTTTTTATCTATTTGCATAAATCTCAGAATAACTTTTTTATTTAATATCCGCCTGTCCTCAGTTTTAGTTTGTTCCCTTTATTGATGAGGAATCGGGAGCGGTCTGTTAGAGTAGATAAGAGCGTCATTACAGTGGATTTGAGCATTGGAATCGGGATTCAGCCCTTTGAATGTAACGATATGTTTTCCTTCTGGCAACTGATATTTCCAGAACAGGTCTACACGATGATTTTTCCCGGTTGGTAGAACAGCCCTTTCAATGATTTTTCCGTCAACATACATTTCTACTTGAGCAACATAGTTTTTAGCTCCCCGGATGTAGCCCGTGAAAACGATACCTGTCCCTTCGAAAGTAAATGAGCCGAGGTGTCTTAGTTCCTTCCGGATTTCCTGACGGCCAATTGGGAACATGCCTTCGAATGCTTGTTCAAAACGGACTGGAACAGGTGTCTGGCAGACAATAGTAATATTGTCTCCACTGATGCTGCCACCGTTGCGTTTGATCATCTGCAATGCATGTTTGAAAGAGGTTTGGTAGGTCTGGTTTAAAGACATATCTGTATAGGCAAAATTGAGGTTCTCTACTTCACGCAAGTTTTTCATCCAGTATTCGGGAATCTGGCTATATCCTTGTATAGTGGCCAGAATGCCTGCTGCAGATGCTGGATTGCAGTCGGAGTCTTGTCCGCAGCGTGTTGAGATATCCATAGTTTTATAAAAATCACCCTCTCCGTACAGCAATCCCATAACTACGTATGCGCAATTGATGACGGCATCAATATTGTATGGAAGTAAAGTCCCTTCAGGACAGCCGATATCCTGATTCCATTTTTTTTCACATTCAGCCCATGTTTGTTTCCAGTCGTTTGGATATTGTCGATGCCATTGGATTACATCGTTCATACACTGGTGGAAGCGGCTGTTTTCTGGAATGGTTTTCAAGGCTTCTTGGACTACTATGTTAATGTCATCGGAAATGAAAGCAAGCGAATACATGGCACCAATGTAGACTCCACCATACCATCCATCGCCATAATTCATGATATGACCGATTTTGTCTGATATTTCGGAAGCTGTATTTGGCATACCAGGTGTCATTAAGCCGGCAAAATCGGCTTCGATTTGGTAATCGATATCATCGGCATGTGGGTTATTCAGCCAATGTCCGGAAGCAGGAGGCATAATGCCGTTTAAAATGTTGTAGCGTGCTGCCTGATTGGCGTGCCAAAGTCCATAGTCTGCGTGAGCAAATGCATGTGCGAAAGAGTCGACTGGAGCGTCTATTCCCAAACGGTCGAAGACCTCTACGAATGTCAAATCCATATAGATGTCATCAAACAATCCGGGAGCATGCTTGAAATAGTTCTTGATACACCCATCTGCATAGCTAATCGGGACGTAGTCTTGAATCATGGCGCTTCGATAACGGAATTCAGTCGGACCTCCGTATGCTACGCCGATCGTTTGTCCAGCCCAGCCACCTTTGATTTTGTCTAATAGCCTTTCTTGGCTAATCGTATAGGTTTGAGGAAGACTATCTGTTTTTTCCAATGTCTGTTGTGAGCAAGAAAGCATTCCTGTTGCAAACCCAATTGCTAAAAAGAGTAGGATTTTGTTCATCATAAGATATGTTTTTAGTGTTATTGTATTAAAATATAAAATTTAGTTAACGATGAAACAAAGATAATAAAAAGGATTCTTCTCTTTTGTTTAAAAATAGACGTGAAAAGATAAACTCAATAATAACATTTAAGAGGTGAATGATATATATATAGTTGAAAAATAATTTGTTATAAAATATTATTTCCTTATCTCACTAAGATAAGAAAATGGATGTGGTGTCAAAAAAGAAAGGATTTATGTCAAAAAAAATAACAAATGACAAAAAAGATTTTTTCTAAGGAAAGTCATAGAAGTTTGATTTATTCGAATGGTCAAAAAACTGTATAAAAATACCATTCTTTATGGTTTTGTTTTTTTTAAAAAATGAATATTTGCAAATAATGTTTAACTTTGATAGTAATTATGAAGAGTCGGATTCTATTGTTTTTGGGTCTTCTATCCTGTATAGGATTGCAGATGTTTGCCCAAGTCTCTGTTTCAGGGAAAGTAGTTGATGCAGGTGGAATAGAAATGCCTGGTGTTAATATTGCAATTAAAGGAACGATGGTCGGTACGATGACAGGTGCTGATGGTACGTTTACTTTATCAAGTATTCCAGGTGGAAAAGATGCCGTATTGGTTTTTTCGTTTATCGGTTTTAGGTCCCAAGAGGTGAAAGTGGGAAATCGAACGTTTATTAATGTCAAATTAGAAGAAGATACCGAGCAACTGGAAGAAGTTGTTGTTGTTGCGTATGGTACTCAGAGAAAAAAAGACCTTACAGGAGCTATTACACAAATCGACTCAAAAATTATCGGTGTACAGAGCACATCTTCCGCAACAAAAGCATTGGAGGGATCGGTTCCGGGAATTCAAGTTTCTGCCGTAGATGGGCAGCCTGGTGTGGATGCAGGTATTCGTGTGCGTGGTTTGGGATCAACGAAAGCGAGTGCATCTAATGCGTTAGTAGTTATTGATGGTGTTCCAGCTCCTATGGTTGATGATTTGAATCCATTAGCGGCTTTGAATTCTTCTGATATTGAAAGTATTACTGTCTTGAAGGATGCTGCATCAACTGCATTGTATGGCTCTCGTGGTGCGAATGGTGTTGTATTGGTGACAACAAAGAGAGGAAAGTCGGGTAAAGCGCAAGTTTCGTTTAATGGGCGTTGGGGTGTTAATTCGATCGGTAATTTTAATTATGGTACAGTTGATAATGCTGCAGATTATTATGAATATGCTTGGAAGTCGATTTATAATTCATATCGTTATGGTATGAAAAATACAGGTTTGCCTCAAGATTGGACAACGAATGTGTCCGAATCATACTCATGAAGAGGCAGCTTTGTTCGCAAGTCAGCATTTATTTAATTACATCGGAAGTGAAACCTCGTTTGGACGTAATGGTTTAGGAAACTTTATGGCTTATGATGTTCCTGGTGCTATTTACACTCCTGATGGAACAAGCACAACTCATAGTGCTACCATGTCAGGAGCTTATTTAGTGAATCCTGATGGTAAAATCAATCCGAATGCTCGTTTGTTATATGATGAGTCATACGCAGATTATTTGTTGAAAAATAGTTTTCGTCAGCAGTATGATGTTTCAGTAAATGGAGGTAATGAAAAAATTAATTATTTTGCATCTTTAGGTTACTTGTCTGATCCTTCTTATTTGGAAAACTCTAAATTTGAACGTTATAGCGGTCGTGCGAATGTTAATGCGCAGGTGTTTGATTGGTTTAAAATGGGTGTTCAGGTTTCTTATTCAAAAACTTCAACACAATCTATGGCCTTGACTTGGGGGCGTGCAGATGCTGGTTCTAATCAAGGTAATGTGATGCGTTTTGTGAATGGTCATGCTCCAATTGTACCTGTTCATGCATATAATGAAGATGGTTCTTTGCGTGTTAATTCAATAACAGGAACTACAAACTATTTCTTGGAAGGGGGGACATATTCTCCGTTGGGTGCTACGATCCAAAACTATGGTGGTACAGATATTATTTATTCGCAAGGTAATGATAAACGAGTGGATGATAAAGATGCTTGGACAAGTCGTATTTATGGAGAAATTTCCTTCTTGAAAGATTTTAAATTACGAGGAACTTTAGGTTATGATCAAAATGTATTGGCGCGTACACGTTATACGCAATCTTTAGTAGGTCGTGACAAAAATAAAGGAGGTATGTCAACATACAATTATAATTATCAGAATTTAAACTCTCAGATTATGCTTAGCTATTATAAGAATGTAAATGACCATACATTTGATGCTATGGCTGTTCATGAGTTTAATAAGTTGACGTTAAAGTCAACTTATTGGGGGTCAGCTTATGAATTTATGCCTGGTTTTATTTCTTCTAATAACTTTGTGGGTAAATATCAAACAGGTTCAGGCATGACGGCTCCTCAATATAATGAAAGTCGAGAAGTTATGGAATCTTACTTGGCACGTATAAACTATGATTATAAAAGTAAATATTATGCATCAGGTTCTGTTCGTGCAGATGGCTCTTCTAAATTTCTTGCAGGAAATCGTTGGGGTGTCTTTTGGTCTGTAGGTGGTGGTTGGCGTTTTACTGCGGAGGATTTCATGAAGCCTGCACAGAGTTGGTTAGATAACGGTAAATTACGGGTTAGCTATGGTGTGATTGGAAATGCAAATGGTATTTCTAACTATACTGATGCTTATCGAAAATGGTCTATTGGAACGCAATATACAACACAGTCTGGTGGAACAGGTATTCCTAATGGCGTTTGGACTGTAAGTATGGGTAATATGGTGAATAGTTGGTTGACATGGGAAAAAACTCAGACTTGGGATGCTGGTGTGGATTTGTCTTTCTTGGATAGTCGTTTTACATTGACATTTGATTTTTATAATCGTTTGACGAATAATTCGTTTTATGCACGTCCTGTTTCTTATATGGCATCTGGGCAAACTTCAATTACAGCAAATGATGCTTCTATTCGTAACCGAGGTATTGAGTTGGAATTAGGTGCGGATATTATTCGTACAAGTGATTTTTCTTGGAATGTAAGTTTGAATGGAACTCATTATACAACGAAATTGGTTGATTTGCCGAAAGGTGCGATTGCTGATAATAATATGTTACCGAAAGGAACGTATGAGGCAAATGCTGAAGGATGGTCTACAGCTGGCTCGTCTGATGCTCAAGGTGGAGGATTTTATTTGCGTGGTGTAGGACGTGATTGGTATAATTTATATATTCGTAAATATGCAGGAGTTGATCAGAGTACAGGTCTTCCAATGTATTGGCATCATGTTACTGAAAGTGATCTGGAGGTAGGTAAATATGCAGGATCTAAGGTCGGGGACGATATAAAGGTTAATGATCCCAATGAGGCTTCAAAATATGAAGTTGGCAGTGCAATACCAAAATGGATTGGTGGTCTTACAACTTCTTTAAAGTATAAAGATTTTGATTTTACAGCAGTATTGGCATTTCAGTTGGGTGGTAAATATTTTAGTCGTGATTATGCTGAAAATATTTATAGAGGAAGTGCTGCTGGTGTAGATGCTTGTGTATTGGTACCATCTAAAGATTTGTTGAATAATACCTGGACTCCGGAAAATACGGATGCTTATTTTCCAATGCAATTTTATGCATCTCGAAATGTTTATATTGATGGTGTAACATTGGGTAATGACTGGAGATATTCAGATATGGCCTTGTTTAGCGCATCTTATTTACGTGTGAAGAATATTACTTTGGGATACACTCTCCCTAAAGAATTAACTCAGAAAGCTTATATTAATAATGCACGAGTATATGTTTCTGGTGATAATTTATTTATGTTCTCTGCTGCACCTGGTATTGATCCGAGTATGTCTTTGACAGGTGGTATGGATGTAGATGCTTATTCTTACCCTGTGATGCGTACGATTTCAATAGGCGTAAACGTTACATTTTAATTATTAAATTCATATATAAATCTTGTAAGTTGTATGAAAAATTATATATCAAAAGGGAAAAAATGGGGATTAGTTTTATTAGTAGGAGCTATTTGTTCTTCTTGTGATTCAGAATTAGATCAAAAGCCTTATTATTTTACAGATGAACAGATCCTCGAGATCTTAAATAGCGATAAAGAGCAAGATCAAGAAAAGAAAAATACTATTATTACTGGACTATGTGCAGGTTTGGAAGGTAATTTTAGGATAAGTGGCACTTATAATGGCTATTCTAGCGATGCTATCAATGCTACTGATGGTCAGGATATTATGCTAAATGCACGCTGTAGTGATATGGTTGTGGGGACACAACAAAATTTCACACGTGGTGGATTTTATATTAATATGTATAATCTGAATAATAACGATTTTCAACCATGGCGTGGAGACCAAAGTACGACTGGATATAATTATGCAATGTGGGCGTTACCTTGCAATATTTTGACAAATGCAAATAAGGTATTGACATTTGTTACGGAGCAGGTCGCTGAAAAAGGAACTCCCGAGGTGAAAAATGGGCGTGCTGCAGCTTTGTGTGTACGTGCATATAGCTATATGCTTCTTATGGAACGTTATCAGAAAGCATATTTACATGGAGGTAAAGGTGGAGAAGGAATGCCTATTTATAAGGTCTATGGCTTAAATGATCCAGTTGCACCATCTTCAGCCGAAGAAACGTTTAAATTTATTATGGGAGATTTAAATGAAGCGGTTGCTCTTTTTAAAGAAACGGGTAAAGAATCTGCAGGCTATACAGCAGAATCCAAAGATATAGATTTAGGTGTGGCTCAATATTTAAGAGCACGTGTAGCCCTGTGGACGGGAGATTACACTCAGTGTATTGATGCATGTGAAGATATCTTAAGCCATTATAAATCATTTATTGCAGAGTCAAATTATGGGTTTAAGTCAAAAGATTTTGATGCGGTTCAAGCTGGCACAAAAGAAGTAAAAGCTGAAGAAAATGCGTTTACTTTTTTAGCGCTTAATCCAGAATGTATTTTAGGATGGAAAGATGGAGATGGTGCTGGAACGTATTATTATGGGAATTTTAATCCGTTTGCGGGCGATGGAACAGGTTCAAATCCACTCTATATGCGTGTCGATGATCGTTTTTACAATTTAATTAATGAAAATGATTATCGTAAAGACAATGTTCTTGTGGAGTCTAAAGATTTTACTTACTTTAAAGGGAATACACATACACTACCTTCCTATACAAATACTAAGTGGGGGGCTACGATTTGCTTGCAGCAGACCCAGCGTTCAGAACATACAAATACTGATCAGTGTAAATTCCGTTCTTCGTCAGTTGTTTTGATGCTGGCAGAGGCTTATGCAGAAATTGGCAATGAAGCAATGTCTAAGCAGGTATTAAATCAATTGTTGGCTGCTCGAACAAGAGAGGGGGCTTCATTGTTAACCTGTGATAATTATAAATCCGGTTTAGCTTTGAAAGATTTAATCAAACTTCAATGGCGTATAGAAATGTGGGGGGAAGGTGGAATCGAGTTCTATAATGCTAAACGCTGGAATACACCAATTGATCGTGCAGGGTCTAAAATTCATTGGACAGCTCTTAGTAATAGTACGCTTCCTGTTGAGTATATGACTTATGAAATTCCTATGCAGGAGTATAATTTTAATCCTGGCTGGGGACGTTGATTTGTTAGAAATTTAAATAATTTGAAAACGGGAAGTTTATATTTTTTTCAAAAGTTTATGAATTTGGATGGGTGATTGTGGATAGTATGCGTTTTCATATAATTGGCAATCACCCACTTCTTTTATCTATAAAATTTTTATAAACAATAAATGAAGAAGTCTGTATTTATATTAGGATGTACATTGTGGGGTGTCTCTTTGTCCGCACAAAATGAAAATGTACAGTATCAACTGCTGGAGGGATATTCTTCCTCTCGTGCTTTTAATCCGAAACACATTGCAGTGCCAGATTTGCCAGGATATAAAACTCTGAAATGTGATTTCCATTTGCATACCTATTATTCGGATGGACATGTCACTCCTGAAATGCGTGTATTGGAGGCTTGGGCTGAAGGACTAGACGCTATTTCAATCACAGATCATCAGCCAGTGCCTCGTTCTCACACGGAAACGAAGGATTGTAATGTCTCTTACAATAAAGCCTTCCCAATGGCTGAAAGTAAAGGAATTACGCTGATAAAGGGGTTGGAGATTACAGGGAGCGATCCTGTTGGACACTTGAATGTCCTTTTTATCAAAGACTGTAATGACTATATGCCGAAAAAAAGAAATTTTTCAGAGACTGAAGCTGACAGCCTGATTGAAAAAGCTGCTGCGGAGGGCGCTTACATTACAACGAATCATCCTGGGTGGCCAGATAAGAACAGCGAATTGCCTGCTTATATTGTTCGTCATATCGAGCAAAAGCGGATTCAGGGTATTGAGATATTCAATAACGAAGAGTTTTATCCGCGTGCTATCGATTATGCAGACCAGTATAACTTGGCTTATATTGGAGCAACGGATGCTCATTATCCAATGGATTTCCTGTTTGACTTGAAAAAGAAATTCCGTACATTGACGTTTGTTTTTGCAAAAGAAAATACGCCAGAAAGCATTAAGGAGGCCCTTTATGCGGGTCGTTCAATCGCCTATGCTGATCAGAAATTGGCAGGAAAAGAGAACATGTTGAAATTGTTTTTACGTTCTTCGTTGAAAGTACTTTCTTATGAGGAAAGGAATGGAAAGTTCCATGTCCGTCTATTGAATGAAAGTGATATTCCTTATCTATTAGATAACGGCGTTTTGAGTGATCGTATTCGTATTCCGGCACATGCTGTTTGTGATATGACTCGTCCTCTTTCTCAATTGACACAGCCTTTCCGTGTGACAAATATGTATATCTCGTCTACTGAACGTCTAGAAATACCAGTGTCCTATCTGTTGGCTTCAAAGGAAATGCCAGAAATGCCATATGTTGATGAGCGGAAGGTCTCGTTTGTCAAAGAAGGCTTGTCAATAGTTTTGTCTTGCGGTGAAGGTGATACCTATTATACACTGGATGGAACTGAGCCTGAATTTGGTAGTGCTTCCCGTTGTGAAGGTGCGATCATACTGGATGCTCCTTGTAAATTGAAAGCTTGTACCTATAAGGATGGAAAGCCCAGTCGTGTATATGAACGTTATATCGGTTTCTCACGTAAATTGAAAGCTTGTACCTATAAGGATGGAAAGCCCAGTCGTGTATATGAACGTTATATCGGTTTCTCACGGGCTATCAAATGTAAAGGGAGGCGACAGGGGGAATCTTATCGCTATTATGAAGGCAAAGGGAGTGAAATCTTATTTAGAATTTGAGGATGATTTCAGAAACGAGGATCATTTTGGCTATGTGTATGAAAGCTTTTTGTCCGTCCCTGTTTCAGGAGCTTATGGTTTCTCCTTGAAAAGTAATGACGGTTCGGACCTGTTTATTGGAGGCGTTCGTGTAGTTGACAATGATCGGGCTGTCGGCTATGTGGAAGCAAATGGGTTTGTCTATCTAGAAAAAGGGTGTCATCCTTTGAAGCTTCGTTACTTTGACGGGTATAGTGGCGAGTATTTGCTGATGGAGTGGATTTGTCCTAAACAAACCTATGGGGAAACTGTCTCTGCCTCATGTCTTTTTGTTGAATAGAAATCTCGTCTTATCCAATATTAGCGAAGATAGTCTGTTTCTATAGTTTGATTTTGGGCGTATTTGGATCGATGAATGATTATCGGTAGTTAGAATTATCTGTTTGAAAGTGTTACAGAACCTTTCAAAAAATATAGTGAAAGAGGTTGTATCGTAACATGTTACACGACACAGCCTCTTTTATTCGTTATACAGAAGTTTTTTTGTTTATTTATTCGGATTGACTATACATACAGAATCCTTTTGCGATCTTTTTACTGAATGTCCCTTGTTAGGTTTAAAAAAATCTTATTTGAATTTAAAAATCTAATGAGCGAAAACTGTATCCAATTCCTTTATCCCTAATTTATTCGGAATACCGCTACCATAAACTATTTTTCTTTAGAATTATAAAAAACTATTTCCTTATACACCCTATAATATCCAGGCTTGTTGTCATTAAAAAGGGGATAAAGATTTGCTGCAAATTGATATTTTTTCCCTTGTCTAACTTCAATACCTATATCAGTCCATGCATTGTTGCCATTCAGTAGTAGCCATTGATTGTCTTCTTTACGTGCTACCATATAATCCTCTCCCAAAAACAGGACTTTGGAATTATTATTATTCAGACTCATCGACACGCTTTTTGTGTCTATCGGATAAAAAGCTTTGTCTGTTTTCATAGATATTTGCAGAGTATCCAAGAATGCAGGTGCCGTAAAAGGTGTTGCTGGCTGAACTCTTCCATGATTGACTGCCGAATAATTAACAACTTTTCGTCTGAACATTTCTTGAAAATGCTGTGAATTGTTCATTAATAATACTTCAATAGTATCCTGTTACCGATAAAGGATGATAGTCATATTCAGTTCGCAATGATAGAGAATCAGAATTTAAGGCTTCTCCTTGCGGAATATCCCGTGGTATAGGACTCAGTACTATATTTACAGGCCGTTCGAAAGAATTTTTATTTATTGGAATGATTTCAGGACTAAATGTGATATCTGATATAATATCTAATTCTCATGACGGAGAATCAAAAACGTCTTTTTTGAATGCTGATTTCAAAAGGGGCTGTCGGTATATCTGGAAGTAAACAGATACTTTATTCGTGCCCAACATCGCCTCTAAACAATGAAAACGCTGTTGCAGGGTGGTATCGGATTTAATAATGCTGTCTACATAAAGAGCATAATTCCTCTTACAAACGAATGCCGTCTGTTTTATCATCTTGTCCATTCTTGGAAGGGTAAGAATGACAAGAATTAAATAGTACTAATGATGTAAAGAGTAAATATTTTATGATTGTCATTTGTAGAGTCTAAAAGTTACCAGAATTGTATATTTTACCTTTATAGCCTTCCTTTACAATGTTCCGGGTAGCCTTTGAGAAGCATTGGATATTCTTTCTTTTCAATATTCTTGCGCTTATTGGTACAGTAAGCGGCAAGAATACAACATCCCATTAAAAATACAATTCCGACTCTCATAGGTAAAAGCTGCGAATCAATAATGGAAGTAAAAGCGGATGTATGCTCCATATAAATAGGACTTTATTGTTTTACTTAATTAAAAAATATAAGCAAGGGACAATTGCCAATATCTGTTTCTTGATTTGAAAATATCACCATCGAAAATCTGGTCTATGGCGTCATGCTTGTCTCCTCCGATATGGTGTCTGGCGGATTCCGTTAATCCGATGTTATAGTAGCAGCTCAGCATCAGATGTTTCATTATCTTCACGCCACCTCCGAGATTCAGACCGACTTCAGTGGAACGCCATCCCATAGAAGAAAGATCCTTGTCTATGGCATCTACGGCTATATGGACTAGTTTGCGTCCCCAATTGTCCTCATTTACTAAAAAGGAAAAAGAAGGTCCTATTCCTAAAAACAAGTCAAAGTTGTCGGACAACCCCATTTCCCATTTTAATTCTATGGGTATGTCGATACTTTGTGTCTTGATATCGGCACTGACGTCATTGGAGGTGTTTGTCAATTTCACTCCACGCTGTACATACAATAGGGAAAAATCCAAGGTTAGTCCATAGAAACCGGTCTGATATTGTAGCATGGGACCTACTTGAAAACCAGTCATATTCTCTGTTTTAACCCGGTTGCTT
Organism: Parabacteroides sp. merdae-related_45_40; assembly: GCF_001915675.1. NCBI lineage: Bacteria > Pseudomonadati > Bacteroidota > Bacteroidia > Bacteroidales > Tannerellaceae > Parabacteroides > Parabacteroides sp. merdae-related_45_40. The sequence goes on from NZ_MNQY01000141.1 coordinate 29,918, forward strand.
ATACCTTGAATATCAGCTTTGTTTCCAAGCACACCGGCTTTCAATCCAAAATGGAGACCTTGAGCCATACAAGCAGCAGGACATAACCAAACTAAAAAAAATAACAGATAAATAGCTTTTCTCATTTTATTTTAAATAAATAGTATTATAATACAAAGGTACTAATTTCAGTCAAGGCATTTTGGCATGGATTACGGTATTATTGGTGAAAAATCATTTTTTTGTGTTTTTTGCTTCAAGCAAGTTTCCGTATTGTTTCGTTTTCTTTTTCCTATTTAAATATATTACTAACTTTACTTCTATATTGGAATGTGGTTTACTGTTGTATGATGTGTTTTCTATTATACGATATGACTATTTAATAAATGGTAAAAATGAATAAAGTAATATTTTACGGAATGATGCCTGTTCTTTTACTGTTTTTTTCAAGAAAGTATATTAAGAATATTGATTTTCCCGAGATATTTGGTTTATCTTTATTCGGAGTTTCACGATAAAATAGTCTTTGATCTTGTCAAATTCGTTCTATTGGGTATATATCCTGACAATGCGCTATTTCATCAGTTAACACACAACCAACTTTCGAACAAGCCATCTTCTCTTTTGATGAAAATAAAGCCTACCCATGAACTTGATAAATTCACCGGCAGACTTATCTATAAGATAGATTTATAGTAATCGACTGCTCAACTACATCTTGTACATTCGATTTATCAGTAAGATGCACTCCATTGTAAGTACATATCAATTTTCATATACCAACTTGTCTCAGGGTTGTTTTTGAGTGGCAGTCTCGCTTTTTCCTGTTTATTCCTGCATTTTCCCGGAACTGTCCCGATTATTTTCTCCATCATCCGGCAGTAATTCCTAGAACCACTTTATATCCGAGACAGCAAAAACAGTGTCATCAGATGACACAGGGCTTCTTCTATAGATATGATTTATATGAAAAACGGATACTGGTAGTATTATACGGTGTTTTTACGAATTAACCGTAGAATATTACCTGTTATTCGGAAAATAATCGTATTTTTGTAGTGTGAAAAGAACTTCTAAGGTGGATTATATGAATGATATAATTAATAAAGTTGCGTTTCTCGGAGGGACTATATCCACAACGGATATATCTCACCTGTCGGAATATAAACAGGTGTTGCGAGCTAAAGAACGTGGCGATTTGATAAGATTGCGTCA
>NZ_MNQY01000142.1:0-17327 GCF_001915675.1 Parabacteroides sp. merdae-related_45_40
TCATCATGTTAACTGCCGACCTTCTCGCTCGAATGCGGGTGCAAAAGTAATTCTTCTAATACAAACTTCCAAATGGTTTGAAAACTTTTTTATACGTTCTTTATCTGAAATGAGATGTTATTATATGGTACGCATGTGCGAGAAATGATACAGCATTTTTTACAATAACCTACTGTTTTTCTATTTCGATCCTCAAAACGGATGATTTCAAATTGACTTTTCTCTGCTAAAATCCTGCTTTTTGTGACATACGCATAAAAGACCTGCCTACCTCATCTCAAAACCATATATTTTGTCAAGCAAGCCTCCCTTATCCTACACATTCCGATAAACCTTAACTTTCGGAGAATCGAATATTTGAATCCGGACAGGGAGACCGTACGGAAACAGGTTAGAAAATAGTGGCTATTTTTGAGGGACCAGACACCTCATTTCCATGACGACCGTCTTCATCGCCGCGAAGTGCCGAACTCGTCATACACAAAGTCGGACTTCATAGCAATGAAGACGGTCGTCATGGTAATTATCTGCGCATCTTACGGGATAAATCGTTTTTCAATCTCTTTTAAGCCCGAAAAAAAGTATGTCAAATGCAACTTGATTCGAGCTTCTTTTCTGTTTTCAGGATCACTTTAAACAATAAGGGGAAGCCTGATAACCTATTCTACCGTTAAGACCTGTTCACCGGATTTGAGTTGATATTCTTTTCCTTTCCAAACGAAAACACCATCCGTACCCGTCGGCAATATAAGACGTGCCGTCAGTTTACCCTTCTTATCGAGTTTGTAGGAAGCAGTCACACTACCCACTGGATGCGGCATCGTACCTGACACTTCTTTCAGGTCACCCAATGACGGAGCGATACGGATAGACTTGAAGCCCGGTGCATTGCTGTCTATACCTAACAAGATACGGAAAAACTCAATGTTAGGGCTGGCTCCCCAAGCATGGCAATCGGAACGGGTCGGTTCGGGCATCTCCGCCCAAGTTGTCAGCCCCAATGCCATCTGGTCTCGCCAAATCTGTAGATTGTCGAGCAGGTGATCTCCCATACCGGCTACCTTCAATGCCTGATGCACATAATAACGGAAGTAGATTGTCGCCTGTATCAATGACGAATCGTTCAATGTACGCTCCATCACCCTCGTAGCCTCCTCGCCTGTCACGATACCAGCCAGTATAGCCAACGAGTTGACATGTTGCGAGAAACTTCGGTGATCATAAGTATCGGCAAACAATCCCCGGGTAGCATCCCAGTATTTCTCCCGGATCGTTCCCCGAATCGCAGAAGCGATCTGTGTATAATGATCCGCTATCGACGGGATGCCGAAAGCCCGTTCCATTTCAGCAGCCGATTCGAGCGTCAAGATATACACCAAGTCCTGAAAAGCAGAATTCCCATCCTTTTCACGTACAGGCTCGCCCGACTGGAAACCGGCAGCCCAGTCGGCAAAGAACCAATGCGGTACATACCCTAGGCTATGATCTCGCTTCAACCACTGCTCGTACCAAGAAAGTACCCCACGATAAGCAGGCAGCAAAGTCTTCATATAAGCCTCATCCCCACGGTACATCCAGTAGTCATGTCCCATACAAATCCACCAAAGCGAGAAGGAAGAAATGAACTGATGTAAACTCGACGGGTAGCGACTCATCGTAATTCCATCTGCTACGACCGACTGCCTCCCCTGCTCGATTGCATTCTTCACCATATAAGCATCATGCGTATTATATAAGGTAATCATCGCCTGGATACGAGTATCGCCGAAATACTGTAACTGCTCGTAATAAGGGCAATCCATATAAGTCTCGTTCGCACAAAGACGTGCAGTACGCCAGCCTATCTCTAGCATCTTGTTCAACTCGTCATGTCCGGGTGCAGAAAAAGCGATCTCGCATCGGAAAGGATAAGCAGAGAACGTACCATAGACATCTTCCAGTACAAGCGGTTCGTCAGCGGTCGAGATCGTCAGATCCACATAACGCCACGTACGCCACCAAAGAGTGGTAAAATCGCGCCCCTCGCCCCCATCGGCAATCACTTTATCTTCATACCCTATGAATCTTTTACCTTCTACCTCATCACGGTTTCCCTTTGCCGGAAGCGAATAAGATTTAGTCGTACCCTGCTCCTTGCCTTCATACAGAGCTTCGGCATAAGCAATCGTAATTTCAGCATTCTTGCCGCGACTAAACAAAAGGGAAAGATAGCCCGTTGTCAGCTTGCCATTGTCAAGCAGGAGATGCACCTTGCTATTTGCAGGAACCGTCAGTGAAGTTTTTGTTTTCAGGAATCCGGCAGGAATCTTCACCCCCTCGGATATACGCACAGCCTCAAAACGCTCAGACAGCAAGTCCATCGGGGGAATTGGACAAGGAACAAGCAGGCGTCCAGGATAGTCGCGCGATCCCTTCACTCCTCCCTCGATTCCCGTGTGGGCAGGCAACCACTTACTATCATCGTAAGCAGACTGTTCCCATCCCCAAGGATACTTCGACGCAGAAAGAAGTTCGCCAGGCCCCGCCACATAATAGCCTAAGACAGGCTTGTGCCAAGGAGCATAGGCTTCGTTCTTCATGCACAGCCAGGAAGCATCCGTATTGACCACAGTCTCAACCTCCGTATTTCCTTGTAGAAGGAATCCGGTCTGATTAAAGCTGATCTGTGCAACCGGCTTCTGCTCGGCATAATTCCAGATCACAGCTGCCAACACGTTTTTTCCCTTTATCAGGTAAGGAGCCAGATCGACCGTTTCAAAATTCCAGTTATAGATATCCCCACGTGCAGGTCCAAGTGAGACAAAACGGCCGTTTAAATAGAGCTTGTAACGATTGTCAGCCGTCACATGAACAATAAAACGGGATGGGACTTCATCCAGTTCGAACGTCTTGCGCATGTGGTAGACGCCATACACATTGGCAGGTTCTCCTGGCATGGAAATCCAGTGTGCTTTCCAGCGTCCGGTAAGAAGTTCGGGATTGATGTCGGCTTGTCGGTAACCTTCCAAACGGATCTGGGCGTCAAGCGACAGACTACAAAGCATAAAAAGAAAAATCAGTACACGTGTCTTCATTCGATACATTGGTATTAGATATTAAACAAATAAGGATATAGGCAAAAGCCGATCCCTCGGTTCAGAAACTGAATCTCCGTGGAATCGGCTATTAACTGATATTTTAGAAAATCAAATAAACAACTCCGGTTCGCGGCGGACACTAAAGTTCTTATGCAGCATCGCTGTATAAGGAGTATCAAACGTACGGGCACCTTCGGGACATTCCTTCACACAAGCACAACACTTGATACAAGTCGCCGGGTCACTGAACATACGGTCATCGACAATCGAAATAGCCGATACGGGGCATACATCGATACAATATTCGCATTGCGTACACAAGTCCTCATCCGTCACTGGAGCCTGCGGCGTGGAAGGACCTTTCACCTTGTAGGGAAAATTACCTTTCATCTCCAACGGCTTCAGACAGGAAAGTTCGTCCACCTTTTCGAGCTTCTCCTTGATGGCACGTCCGAACCTGACGGCAGCTTCATGATCGGCCTCATCGGGACGCCCGGCGGCGATGGGCATATCCTTACGGCTGAAAGAATGCTCTCCCACAAAAGCACCTGCCGAAACAGGGACAAAACCGGCATCGACTAACGTGTCGGACAATTCCTTCAACGCATCCTCGTAATCACGGTTACCGTAAACCACGACCGGAACGACCGGAGCCTGATGAGCATGGAAAGCCCGGAGGCGCTCCATCGCCGTTTCGGCTACACGCCCACCATAGACGGGAGCGGCCACGATAGTCAGTTCATCGTCATGGATCTCAAGTTCTTCCGCCGGAGCATCATAAGTAATGTCCGACTCCAGCAATACGTCACCACTCAGTCCTTCCGCAATCGCATAAGCAGTCTTAGCCGAAGTATGCGTCGGAGAGAAATAAATGATATGTACATTCTTATATTCCATATTCCTTATTTTAAAGCTGCTTCAATCCTTTTCATCAGTTCAGCAAATTCCTCGTCGCTATAGCCTTTGGTCGCATATACCACTTTACCAGTCTTGTCAACCAGATAGCTACGCGGGATCAGATTTTTGGCAAATGCGCCATAGATAGCCCGGTTCTTATCAGGATATAAGGGAAAGGTAAAACCTTTCTTTTCGTTATACTTCTGCAATTCAACGTCTGTATGCTCACGCCCGATCACCAACAGGACGAAATCTTTGTTGTCCTTATACTTCGGCCAGAGCATCTTTTGCACCTCTGCAAGCTCCTTCTGACAAGGAGGACACCAGGTTGCAAAAAAATTTACCAAGATCACTTTTCCCTTCAAAGAAGAAGAAGGTACCTGCGTACCATTGTCGTTCATAATCGTAAAAGCCGGCATCTGTTGTCCTTCTTTTACAAGATCACCACTCTCATCCTGCGCCTTTACAACAAAAGCAATGAGAGCAAAAAAGGCAAGGAATACATACTTTTTCATTTTATTACTTTTGCATGCTCTGTGCTACATCGTAGCCTGCTTTCAGAGCCTTAAGGTTCATTTCTACGATTTCTTCGCCTTTACGTCCGAAGATGCGGCGGATACCATCAGCAATCTTATCATATTCGATGCCAATAAAGGGGGCAGCAGCTCCCAGCATCACGATATTGGCCGCACGAACGGAACCCACCTCCTTGGCGATAGCTTCCACATCCAGCACGACCTTATGCGGCAGTTTCTCCAGTTCTTCATTCACATTTCCCATCTCCGGATAGTTGGGGATGTTGATGAACGGCTGCGAATTGGTCACCAGCCACCCGTCCTTCTTCAGATAAGGCAGATAGCGGAGCGCTTCCATAGGTTCGAGCGAGATGATCAGATCAGCCTGCCCTAGTGGGATCAGGTCAGACGCAATCGGCTGGTCGGACAGGCGGAGGTTTGACTGCACATCCCCCCCACGCTGGCTCATTCCATGAACTTCGGCTTGCTTCATATACAAACCTTCTTTTAACGCGGCTTCTCCGATAACGGCAGCGATGGAGAGGATGCCCTGTCCTCCCACACCGGATAATATGATGTCTGCTTTCATTTCCTGCTTGCTTTTTTCTTTCTTGTTAATGTCTGGATACATTCACGACGGGGAATCAAGACGGATACGCCTTTATATTCGATCTCTTCACGAATGATCGCTTTCATCTCGTCGTAGTTCTTCTTCAAAGGAACCATGACGCGGATATGGGCCGGATCAACACCGATACCGGCACAAATCGATTCGATACGGCCTGTTCCTGCTGAATCCTGTCCGCCAGTCATAGCCGTTGTCTCGTTATCGGAAATAACGATCGTGATATTCGTGTTTTCATTGACGCAATCAAGCAAGCCAGTCATACCGGAATGCGTGAATGTCGAGTCGCCTATCACCGACACTGCGGGATAAACGCCCGCATCGGAAGCTCCTTTAGCCATCGTGATAGAGGCTCCCATGTCGATACAAGTATCGATCGCCCGGAAAGGAGGCAAAGCCCCTAACGTATAACAGCCGATATCACCGAACACTTTGGCTCCTTTGTACCCGGCCAGAACCTCGTTCAGCGCTTCATACATATCGCGATGTCCGCACCCCTGGCACAATGCAGGCGGACGTTGTTCGACAACCTCCGGAGTGGCATAGTAGCTCTCGATCCGCTTACCCAGCGCCTTACCGACAGCATCGGGAGTCAGCTCACCGTCGCGTTGCAATGTTCCGTCAAGACGGCCATGCACCTGGATACCAATCCCAAGGAAACCTTTCAGTTGCTCCTCGACTACCGGATATCCCTCTTCGAGTACAAGGATTTCCTTGCATTCACGAACGATCTTTTCGACCATTTTGAGAGGTAACGGATACTGGCTGATCTTCAATACCGGATGTTCAAAACCGTCAGGATAGTTCTCCGAAAGATAGTTGAACGCAATACCGGTCGTAATGATGCCGAGCTCCTTATTCGGACCGTCGAAATAGGCATTATAAGGTGAGGCTTCAGAAAAAGCGGTAAACGTATCCTGCGCCGCAATCAACGTCTTAAAGCGCTTACGAGCTAGTGCAGGAAGAAGGATGAAACGCTGACGTCCATCTTCGGGCGTATGCATTTTGTTTTCCACCTTTTGTTCACGTCTGACCACACCTGCACGGGAGTGGGCCATACGGGTAGTGATACGCACCAAAACGGGATAGCCCAGTTTTTCGGATAATTCAAACCCGTCATATACCATGTCGTATGCTTCCTGCTGGCTGGCCGGCTCAAGCATCGGGATCATGGCAAAGTTGCCATACATACGATTGTCTTGTTCATTCTGTGAAGAGTGCATCGAAGGATCATCGGCTGTAATGATAATCATACCACCATTGACACCGCTCATAGCAGCATTCATAAAACAGTCGGCGGCAACGTTCAGCCCCACATGCTTCATACAGCAAAGAGCTCGCTTGCCTGCGTAGCTCATACCCAACGCAGCTTCCATTGCAGTTTTTTCATTCGTGCTCCAACGGCAGTGAATCCCCCTTTCCTTTGCGACGGCCGAACCCTGTATAAATTCGGTTATCTCGGTCGAAGGGGTCCCCGGATAGGCATAAACACCGGACAGACCGGCATCGATAGCAGCTTGTGCCACGGCCTCATCCCCTAAAAATAGATGTTTTTCCATGTAACGTTTATTTTGTTTCACTTGATTTTTTCTGTTATCTCTCCACAAAGATAAGACTTTTACCCATATCCGCAACAACCGAGCTATATTGGATTTTTAGTTTCATAGGCATGAAACTGTTGTTTCCCTATGGTGGAACTCTCGTTTCCTTATAATGGCACTGCCGTTTCCCTATAATGAAACGATCGTGGCATACCGGGAAAATGTTTCCATATTGCCTACCGGATTTTCCGTCTGTTCAATTCTGCCCGGTAGCGGTTAGCATTACGATTATGCTCGGCAAGAGTGGCCGCAAAATTATGCCGTCCGGAAAAATCTTCCTTCGCGCACATATATAGATAGTTATGCTTCATGTGGTTCAACACGGCATCCAATCCCCTAATAGTCGGGATACGGAGTGGTCCGGGAGGAAGTCCGGCATGTTTGTAGGTATTGTAGGGAGAATCGATCTCCAGATGCTCGAACAGAATGCGCTGGAGAGAGAAATCTCCCACGGCAAACTTCACGGTCGGATCCGCCTGAAGGGGAATGCCACGCTGCAAGCGATTAATATATAGACCTGCTACAATAGGATATTCGTCTACGGCAGCCGTCTCTTCTTCCACAATAGAGGCAAGAATGGCAACTTCGACCGGTGTCATCCCAATTTCTTTCGCTTTTGCCAAGCGAGCGTCATTCCAGAAAATCTTATATTCACGCTGCATACGCTGCATCAACTTCTCAGCGGAAATATTCCAGTATACCTCATAAGTATTCGGAATAAACAGCGCAAGGATCGTCTCAGTCGTAAAACCTAATGATGCACAGTTGACGGAATCAACAAGCAATGGTAGCAGATCATCCTCCTCGATCATTAACTGCCCGGCAAGTCTTTCGGCCAGATCCAACTTGAAGCGTATATTATTAAAAGTGATTCGAGTAGCTTCCTGATGCCCCCGACGCAGGTTGTTAAGCAATGCCAGGTTATTCATACCCGGCTCCACAGCATAACGTCCGGTACGCATATTGGTGGGATATTTCAGCATTCCGGCAAGCTGCTTGAAACTCCCGATACGCCGGCAACCGGCAGAGTCGACCAACTGGCGACAGAGATCGCCAAAATCTTTCTTCTCGTCAATATAAACATATACAGTCTTGCGCGGCTCGAAATCAGGTGCAAGTATCAAACAGTATGCCCAGAATCCCACACCTGCTAACAGGAGGATGATAAACGAGAGGATTCCAACAATGAGAGTATGCTTTCGCATCTTTTTTTTCTCCATATTATATATAGTCTGCTGTATCTCAGAACCGGCCACAAAAATAATATCTTTTTCCCGAATGCCCTACCTCTTTCTAACTTATTCCAAGCATTGCAATCGGGAAGAAAAAAGTGTTCACTTTTGTAGGATTGAAAACCTCTGATTGCCAATCATGTGCAAGAATAAGTCTTTTTTCTTTTAAAATAATACACCAAATGCTTTGTATATTTAAAAACTTAAGCATATCTTTGCAGCGCAATTCAAGGAAATGAGGCGCGAAACTCATGGAAGTGTGGGTGAGTGGCTGAAACCACCAGTTTGCTAAACTGACGTACGGGTAACCGTACCGGGGGTTCGAATCCCCCCGCTTCCGCTCCAAAGGCTGTCAATTGAAAAGTTGACAGCCTTTGTTGTTTTAAACCCACACAAAAAAAAAACGAAATCACAAAAGAAGGGATCCCGGATCATGATCCGGGATCACACCGGAACCACAAGGGAAAACAAACAAAAAAAAGGCTGCCTTCACAGACAGCCTTACGGGTGAAAAATGGGACTCGAACCCACGACCCTCGGAACCACAATCCGATGCTCTAACCAACTGAGCTATTCTCACCATATTTATCTTATCAAGTGTTTATCTCTTTAAGACGGTGCAAAGATAGAGGTTTTATTTTAAACTGCAAATAATTCGAGCATTTTTTTATTCAAAAATATACTCTTCGACCTCCTTATTGTTACCTTTTAAAAACAAACGCGTATTATTTACATACTTAATCAATGCTGAATCGACTGAAAAAGAGGAATTTTGATTCTTTCCCGACCAAGAGGCCGCCGGAACCACCCGAATATCTTCTTTTCCTTGTTCATTCTTATAACGGGAAGAATAAATCAACGAATATTGTGCGGAAACAATATATCGGCGCAACCCCTTCCGACCTAAAACGACTTTCACCATGACACCCCCATCGGTATGTTCCCGGCTCATGTTCGATATAAAATTACCCAATGAATAAACAACCAGACGGTCGGTAACTCCCTCCTTTCCCCTGCGAAGCTCCATTGGCTGAACAACATGAGGGTGACTGCCTATAACCAGATCGACACCCTGCCGCATCAGCCAATCGGCCAGTTCACGTTGTTCACGGGAAGGTATCCGTTCGTATTCCAATCCCCAATGCATATTAGCTATAATAAAATCCGGATTAAAGAGCTTGGCTTCGGCAATATCACCCTTCATTATCTCCTTATCGATATAATTGATGATTCGGGGTATATCGACTTTCAAACCGTTGGTACCATAGGTATAGTTGAGCATGATGATACGAAAATCCTTCTTACGGAGCAACATCGGATATGTGCGGTGACGGTGATCACAGTCAAGAAAGGTTCCGGTATGACGGATTCCGAGAGAATCCAGTGCCTGGATAGTACGGACAAATCCGCGAGTCCGCCTATCTAAACAATGATTATTGGCTAACAAGAAGAAGTCGAAACCTGCTTTTTGCAAAGCCAAAGCGAAGTCTTCCGGAGCGCTGAAAGCCGGATAACCACTATATGGCTCCCCTCCTAACGGGACTTCGAAGTTCACAACAGCAATATCGGCAGATTTCACCTCTCTCTCGATATTGGCAAAATAGCTACCCAAATCAAAAAAATCTCCCCTCCGGGTATTGTCAAGTTGTTTCTGGTGCATCATGGCATCACCGGCAAACAAAATTGTCAGCGAGTCCTGAGCAGATAAAGACAGAAAGCTCAAAAGACAAAACCCGGAGAGGAGGATTTTCATTTATAAATCTCTTTCTTTCCGGCTAAAAGCGTATTACGCATCAAAGAAATAATCGTCATCGGACCTACACCACCCGGAACCGGCGTGATATAAGAACACTTAGGAGCGACCTCGTCAAACTTAACATCGCCAGTCAACTTAAAGCCGCTTTTGCGAGTCGCATCCGGCACACGTGTCGTTCCCACATCCACGATCACAGCCCCTTCTTTTACCATATCGCCTTTCAGGAATTCGGGGACACCCAATGCCACAATAATAATGTCGGCACTCAAGCACATTTCCTTCAGGTTCTCGGAACGACTGTGGCAAACAGTAACCGTACAATCGCCCGGATAGGCTTTCTGCATCATCAAAGTAGCCATCGGTTTGCCCACGATATTACTACGCCCCAGCACCACGCAATGTTTACCGCGAGTAGGAATCTCGTAACGCCTCAACAGCTCCAAGATGCCAGCCGGAGTTGCCGACACGAAACAAGGGAGACCGATAGACATACGACCCACATTGATCGGATGGAAACCATCTACATCCTTACGGTAGTCGATCGCTTCGATAATCTTCTGTTCAGAGATATGTTTCGGAAGCGGGAGCTGTACGATAAAACCATCCACGTCCGGATCGTTGTTCAGTTCGTCCACTTTGCGAAGAAGTTCTTCTTCGGTAACATCGGCTTCATAACGGATCAGAGACGATTTAAAACCGATCTCATTACATGTCTTGACCTTACTTGCGACATATGTTTCACTTCCTCCATCATGACCGACCAATATGGCAGCCAAATGAGGGATTTTACCACCGGTAGCCTTGATACGGGCCACTTCTTCCGCCATCTCCTGCTTCATCTGAGCCGAAACGGCTTTTCCGTCCAATAGCTTATACTGTTGTTCTTCCATATTCTCTATTATCTTTTCAGGTTTTATCTTCTGAATGAAGGAAATTTCTTGCTTCCCGGTTTGGCAGCCGTCAGCATACGCATCATCTTGCGCGTTTCATCGAATTGCTTGATCAGCTTGTTCACTTCCTGGATCGTCGTACCGCTACCTTTGGCAATACGCTGACGACGTGAACCGTTCAGGATTGCCGGATTCGTACGTTCTTCGGGAGTCATAGAGTAGATGATCGCTTCGATGCTCTTGAAAGCATTGTCGTCAATATCCACATCCTTCAGAGCCTTGCCTACGCCCGGAATCATAGAGGCCAGCTCTTTCAGGTTACCCATCTTCTTGATCTGCTGGATCTGAGAAATAAAGTCGTTGAAGTCGAACTGATTCTTGGCAATTTTCTTCTGCAAGCGTTTGGCCTCTTCTTCATCATACTGCTCCTGCGCACGTTCCACCAAAGAAACGATATCACCCATACCAAGGATACGGTCTGCCATACGTTCAGGGTGGAAGATATCCAAAGCATCCATCTTTTCGCCCGTTCCGACGAACTTGATCGGTTTGTCGACCACCGTTCGGATAGAAAGAGCGGCACCACCGCGAGTATCACCGTCGAGCTTCGTCAGGACAACACCGTCAAAATCGAGACGCTCGTTAAATTCTTTCGCCGTGTTGACAGCATCCTGCCCAGTCATGGAATCGACCACGAACAAGGTTTCATCCGGCTGAATAGCACTCTTGATCGCAGCGATCTCTTTCATCATCTGCTCGTCAATAGCCAAACGACCAGCGGTATCGACAATCACGACATCGTTGCCTTTCGCACGTGCTTCGCGAATCGCGTTCATCGCAATCTCCACCGGATTCTTGTTTTCCAGTTCCATATAAACAGGTACTCCAACCTGTTCGCCGACCACACGCAACTGCTCGATAGCGGCCGGACGATACACGTCACAAGCTGCCAACAGCGGCTTTTTATTTTTCTTAGTCTTCAGCAAATTTGCCAACTTACCTGAAAAAGTCGTTTTACCGGAACCTTGCAAACCGGACATCAGGATGATTGCCGGACTACCCTTCAGATCCAGATCGGTAGCCGTTCCTCCCATCAGGTCTGCCAACTCATCATGCACAATCTTGACCATTAACTGACTGGGCTTAACGGATGTAAGCACATTCTGTCCTAATGCTTTCGCCTTTACCGTATCGGTAAAACCTTTGGCTACTTTATAGTTTACGTCGGCGTCAAGTAATGCTTTACGCACATCTTTCAATGTTTCAGCCACATTGATTTCCGTGATCTTACCTTCACCTTTCAACAGTTTAAACGATCTGTCTAACCTTTCGCTTAAATTCTCAAACATAATTCGTATGTATATTTATTTTATTCTATTTTCTATTCTTCGAATGAGAGGCAAAGGTAAGAAAAACTGACGAATAAAGAAAAGATCACAAATTCCGAGTCAGATTTTCTTATTTTGCCAAGATGCTTTCTTTAAATAAATGACACTTGCGACCAATAAACCGGTATAATACACCACCTCGGTCATGAAACAGATAGCAACCGGCATATGCAAGCGCATTCCGACCACATATATAAACAATGTATAGAAAACAAGGGTAGCCAACTCCATCACAAAAGCCGAACGAGTATTTCCCGTACCCGTCACTCCGTTGAACACGATATTGGCAACCGCTCCGATCAGCAAAGCGCCTGAAATCACATAAAGGGAAGGGATCGAAGCTTGTATCAAAGTCACGTCATTGGTATAAACCGATAATATCGTAGAAGGAATCAGACAAGTGACAGACACAAAAACAGCCATGATTCCTAACGATATCCAAGTTATATGACGAATGATCGGGATAACCTGGTCCTTATGCCCCGCCCCGATGCTGTTACTCACAAACGTATTCGTTGCCGTCGATAAAGAATTGACAGGGATCAATAAAACGATGTAAACACTCCGGACAATATTCGCAACCGCCAGTTCTCGCAGCCCTAAATGTTCCACAGCCACAAACAACATGAAATAAGTACTGAGCGAAATAAAATATTGCAACATCGTAAATATAGAGATATCCAACACACGCCTCAGCAATTTAACATCGAACGATCGAAACTGGCTCAGTGCATACTTCTTGATATCCACCGTCATCCGAGTATAAACCATATAAAACACGATAGACACCGCCTCCGCCATCACCGAAGCGATAGCCGCTCCTTTTATACCCAATTCCGGAAAGCCACAGTTACCGAATATCAACAGGTAGTCCAGCAGCACATTCGTCAACGCCATCACAACAGCATTCAGTGTCAGCACCTTCGTCCGGGTAATACCGATAAACAAAGCACGGAACATCACATTCACAAAAGAGAAAAAGAACCCGAACACACGCCAGTCCAAGAATTCTTCCGTGGCATTCAGAATCGTATCGGAAGAAATCAGTACCCGCATAATATCCCCGGCAAACAGACGTGACAAAATAAACATGACGGCAGCCAACATAAGCAGGAAAAAGACTCCCTGTATCATTACCGGCCCAACTTCCTTATAATTCCGCTCCCCATTACGGCGAGCCATGATGATCTGCGATCCGGTACTAAACCCAAAAGCGATCGTAAAGGCACATATATAATACAAGCCGCCCATTGCCGAAGCTCCTAACTCGATTTCACCGACCCGGCCCAAAAACGCGGTGTCCGTCACATTAATGACATTCTGTGCCAGAAGACTCAAAAAGATTGGATAACTAACATTCCAAATTTGCCTGTTTGTGTACATATTAATATTATTCACGAAGGAAATCCATACTCATAAAAAAAGCCCGCCACATCAGGCGAGCTTCTTCTTTATATGCTATCGCATTTATTTTTCAGCTACCGATGCTTCAATCAGTTTATTGGTTGCCGTATCAGGAAACACAACCGACGGCTTAAATGTTTTCGCCTCCTCAAAATCCATCAAGGCATACGACATAATAATGATGATATCGCCAGGTTGTGCTTTGCGTGCAGCAGCTCCATTCAGACAAACCACTCCCGAACCTCGTTCACCTTTAATGATATACGTTTCAAAACGTTCACCGTTATTATTATTCACAATAGCGACCTTTTCGTTGGCAATCAGATTGGCGGCATCCAGCAAATCCTCGTCAACAGTGATACTTCCTATATAATTCAGATTGGCTTCCGTTACCGTTACCCGGTGAATCTTTGATTTAACTACTTCTATAAACATACGATCTGATTTATGATTTATGATTTATGAATTATTTAGCTACGCTTGTTTCTTCCATATAAAACTTATGATTATTCAGGAAACAAATCATCATTCATAAATCATAAATCTATATTTAGTACTTAATATTATCTATCAGACGAACCTCTCCGCAATATACCGTAATACATCCTACCGGATAAGTCGTATCGGACCAGTTCTTGATGGACTCCATCGTATTGCCATCTACAATCTCATAGTATTCCACACGCATAATAGGATCGGCATTTATTGTGTTGACAACATAGTCGATCACCTCCTGCACACTCTTTTCGGGCACAAAGTTAGCACTTTCTTTTAACGTACGAGCTATTAACGGAGCTTTTTGACGTTGTTCGGGTGTCAAGCGCACATTACGGCTACTCAATGCCAGACCGTCTGCTTCACGCAAAATCGGACAGTCGTTGATCTTTACCGGTATATCCAGTTGTTTCACCATAGCACGGATCACAGCGATCTGCTGGAAATCTTTTTCACCAAAATAGGCATTATCCGGTTCGACTACATAAAAAAGTTTGCTCACGATCTGAGCAACCCCATTGAAATGTCCGGGACGGCGCGCCCCTTCCATTACGGCCGAAACAGTGCCGAAATCGAATGTGCGGGTATCTGGCTCCGGATACATTTCTTCTGCCGACGGCGCAAATACATAATCGCAACCGACCGGCTCCAACAGAGTACAGTCTTTATCCAACGTACGAGGATACGTTTCAAGGTCGTGCTTGTCGTTAAACTGGGTTGGATTGACAAAAACACTGACTACACACACGTCATTTTCTTTCACACAACGTTCAACCAGGCTCAAGTGTCCGTCATGCAATGCTCCCATAGTGGGAACAAAGCCAATTTGTTTGTTATTACGCTTTTCTTCAGCGAGATAACTCTTCAATTCTTTAATACTGTTTACTATTTTCATCCTTTAGATGCTTATTGACGGTGCAAAGCAAATAAATAATTGCGGTAAATGAAAGAATTTTTGTATCTTTGTAGCGTCTTTATAAAACTAGTTTACAGAATGGATGCAAAAAAAATCTTGTTTATAGCTCAAGAAATAACACCCTACCTTCCCGAATCAGAGATTGCAACGATATGCAGAAACCTGCCACAAGGCATACAGGAGCGTGGTCGCGAAATTAGGACTTTCATGCCCAAGTTCGGTAGCATTAACGAACGCCGCAACCAGTTGCACGAAGTAATCCGGCTTTCGGGTATGAATCTCATCATTGATGATACCGATCACCCGCTGATCATAAAGGTAGCATCCATTCAGGCAGCCCGCATGCAAGTATACTTCATTGATAATGAAGATTTCTTCCAAAGAAAACATACTATCAGCGACGATGATGGAAACGAATACGAGGATAACGACGACCGTTCGATCTTCTACGTTCGTGGTGTATTGGAAACAGTGAAAAAACTCCGTTGGATACCGGACGTCATTCACTGTCATGGTTGGATGTCAGCGCTAACAGCCCTGTACATCAAACGTATGTATGCTGACGATCCTTGCCTCAAAGATGCAAAGATCGTATACTCTATTTATAACGATGACTTCAAAACACCGTTCAGAAAAGAATTTGCAAGCAAGTTAAAAATGGATGGAGCCAAGGACAGCGACCTGAAAGGCATCAAAGCCGATACAAGCTTCACCGGGCTGACCAAGCTCGCCATCGATTTCGCAGATGGTGTGATACAGGGTAGTGAAACGATCAATCAAGATGTGTTGGATTATATTGCCACTAAAAAGCACACTCCATTCCTGCCTTATCAGTCGCCGGACGTTTATATGAATAAATTCAACGAATTCTACGATGTCATATTAGGCACAAAATAAATTTAGAGACATGAAAATCAAGCTTTTTATACTTGGCCTGAGTCTCGGAATCTCGATTCTGAGCGGGTGTAATGATGATTTGACGCAGGTAGGAACAGGTATTCAACCGGAGAATGACAGACCGCTGGTATATGCGGACACATTTTACATGAAAGCAAAAACATTACAGACTGATTCTGTCTATGCCCGGACAATTTACGGTTCATTAGGGGAAATATACGATCCTTTGTACGGAAACCTGAAGTCTGATTTTATGTGCCAGTTCTACTGTCCGGAAAATTTCCGGTTCAGGTATACACCCTACAACGGCATAATAGATTCGGTCGAATTTAAAATATATTATAGCCGAAGCTGGACAGGTGATTCTCTAACTCCGATGCGTGCACAACTATACGAAGTAACAACTCCGCTAACGAGAGATTTTTATACGAATATCGATCCGGAACAATACTGCAATATGCAGAAATCATTAGGTATGCAGACATATACGGCACGTGATCTAAGTGTTTCGGACTCTCTTTGGAATGATAAAAATTCAAATAACGTACTGACTTATCAACCGAGAATAACTATCCGCATGCCCCAGGAAGTAGGTCAACGTTTCTATGACGCGACAATCAAAACTCCGGAAGTTTTTAATGACCAGAATACGTTCAATCAGTTCTTTCCCGGTATTTATGTCACAAATACATACGGTACAGGAAACATCCTGAACATTGAAAGTACCCAGATGAACATTTACTATAAGCACACGGTAAAAGGCTCTGCCGACCAGGATTCAATCGTACAGGCTTGGGAGACTTTCAGTGCGACATCTGAAGTTATCCAGTTGAACAGATTCAAGAATACAGACATCAGCCATCTGCTGGAACCCAATGATAGCATCGCTTATCTGAAAAGTCCGGCAGGCGTATATACCCAGTTGACAATCCCGGCACAAGATATTGCTCCTATTATCCAAGGACGTATTGTCAGCAATGTGGACCTTTCTTTAAAAGCCCTTCCGCAAGAAGACTGGAAATTTGCATTTGAAGCTCCCGCTAACGTGCTGATACTCCCAAAGGATTCTATGGATACATTCTTTAGAAACAATAATGTAGAAAATAACATCACCTCCTTCCGGGGATCTTATGTGGCTTCGACCCGAACCTACTCATTCGGAAACATAGCCAAGCTGCTTAAAACCCACATAGAGAACTCTCCGGATGAAGATCTGGTTATCAACGTTATCCCCGTACAGCGCAGAGTAGGAACGACAACCAACTACTACGGGCAGACAAGCGAATACACTGTCGCCATCGAGAACTATTTGAAACCTTCCGGTGTAAAACTACGTATCGACAAAGACGCAATGGAAATGCGTATCGTAACAATTGAATATAGATAAGCAAGACTGACTGTTTATTATCTATCAGATATAAAAAAGAAGGTGTGTCGTAATACCCGATGCGCCTTCTTTTTTTTCGTTGACTATAAAAATCGGCTCATTTTTTTAAGCTGCGACATTTTGAGGATTTCTTCGATTTATGTGTTCCCAGCATCTAAATATAGCTACTGTAAGCTCATAAAACAGTCCAGTCAGCCAATCCATACCTTCTTTAGCCATTTTTGCACATATCTTTTTTATATTGAAG
>NZ_MNQY01000143.1:0-16965 GCF_001915675.1 Parabacteroides sp. merdae-related_45_40
CTAAGCTCATTGATATAAATCCCAATACAGATCACGAGACTATAAGAAATTTACTCCCCCATAAATGGCAAAGGTAGCATCGCGGAGACGATTACTTTAAGACCAAACAACCCAAGTCTTAACACAAAACAAACTGCTTCTTTTTCTTCCGCCAAATGTCGAACAAGTGTCTGACATTTGTAAAACGCTTGTTAGACTATTGAGAAACAAGCGTTTTACAACTGTGGGACAAGAACGATCATATTACTTACGAAATAAAAGACTATGAGACAAGGCGGTAGAAACGTGTAATCCGTCGTAGGCCAGATGGACATGAGGCGGCAACTCCTTCTCTACCTCCGCATGCAGACCAATGCGATGACTCATGTGGATCAGATAGGTTTCCTTCGGTTTTATCCTTTCGATATTAACAAGGGCTTCTTCCAGCGATTCATGCGTAGGGTGGGCTCCCCGGCGGAGAGCTGTCAGAATCAGCACATCCAGGCCTTCCAGTTTGGCATACTCTTCTTCCGGAAGATATTTTACATCTGTCAAGTAAGCCATATTACCGATACGATAGCCGAAAATCGGCAGTTTCCCGTGCATCACCCGGACCGGCGTAACCGGGATTCCGGCAACCACAAAAGGCTCGTTTCCGATCCGGTGAAGTTCCAAGTTCGGAACTCCTGGATATTTATGGGCACGGAACACATAAGGGATACGTGTCTCGATAGCTTCCGCCACATTATCTTCCGCATATACATCCACTCCCTTTTCACGGCAAAAAGGGCGTAGGTCGTCCAATCCGCCGACATGATCGTAATGTTCATGCGAAATCAGGACCGCATCCAAACGATACGTCTTGTTGCGGATCACCTGCCAACGGAAATCCGGGCCACAATCCAACAAAATCCGTTTACCATCCGTCTCCACCAGTACGGACGTACGCAGACGCCAATCCCGTTTATCCGAACTGGTACACACCTCACACTGACAACCTATTTCGGGAACTCCGGTAGAAGTCCCCGTCCCTAAAAACGTTATTTCCATTTATCCCACATATTTTACCTCAGGCATAATCTCGATACCGAACCGGTCATGAACAGCCGTACGAATACTTTCGGCAACCAGTGCGATCTCGTGTCCTTTGGCTTCACCCAAATTGACCAATACCAATGCCTGCTTTTCATATACGCCGACCGCACCATGCGACTTGCCTTTAAAACCGCACTGCTCGATCAACCAGCCTGCAGGGACCTTCACCTTCCCCTCTCCTGCCGGATAGGACGGCATGTCCGGATATTGCCTCTTCAACTTTTCGTAATGGACAACCGGAATAACCGGGTTCATAAAGAAACTTCCGGCATTTCCCAACTCATCGGGATCAGGCAATTTTTGATGACGGATCGAGATCACGGCATCCCGCACAGCTTGCAACGTTATCTTTGGATATTTAGCCAGTTCCTCTTTCAAATTGCCGTAATTGACAGAAAACCGAGGCTTTTTGCTCAAACGTATATTTACATAAGTAACAATGTGCGGGTCGTTATGCTCATTCTTGAAGAAACTATCCCGATAACTATAAAGACATTCTTCATTTGTAAACATACGTTTCTCGAACGAAAGCTGGTTATATGTCTCCACCGTCTCGACCACATCCTTGATTTCCGTACCGTATGCCCCGATATTTTGGACAGCGGCTGCTCCGACTTCGCCCGGAATGCCGGACAGATTTTCTATCCCTCCCCAACCTTTGGAGACGGCATAAGCGACTACATCGTCCCACTTCTCGGCAGCTCCAATGCGAAGCAATACCGAATCGTCTGTCTCTTTCGCAACAGAGATACCTTTTATCTGCGAATGCAAGATAACCCCGTTAAAATCATTTATAAACAACAGATTACTGCCACTTCCGATATGCAACGACAAACATTCCTGAAAATATTCGTCCCGGAAGATCCGCCCCAGTTCTTCTTCATTCGTATATTCCATAAACCAACGGGCCTTCACCGGAAGGTGAAAAGTATTATGTTTCTCCAGCGAGTAATTCTCTTCTATTCTCATTTCGCGTATGTTTTATTTTGCAGGACAAAAGTAACGATAAATATCAAATCAATCAGCAGGTATATAAAAAAGCCTTTCAAATATAGCGACCAAAGGTTATTTAACATTTTTTGTTTCGCAAATCGTAACAAATGCATATACGTGTTGTTAAATAAGAAATGAACGCTGATTTCTTTATATGCAAAAGGAGATACAACATATCAATGAAAAGCGTACATTTGCCTTGAATATCATTAATTAAATAAAAACATTCATGAACAAAGCAGAATTGATTGAGGCCTTGGCCCAGAGATCGGGATTACAGAAACAAAAAGCGAAGAAACTATTGGAGGCTTATGTAGACATCGTAACAGAAGCTATGTCCCACAACGAGGAGATCGTATTGATCGGTTTCGGAACATTGATACCACGTCCTCAGACAGAGCGTTTAGCTCGTAACCCCAAAACAGGAACACCGGTTATGATTCCAGCCAGAACGACTGTAAAATTCAAACCGGGTAAATATTTGCTGGATGCAATTAACAAACCCGAAGAAAAGAAGTAAGACTTTTTACCTGACAAAGGGAGGCAATCTGAAAAAGGTTGCCTTCTTTTTTGCGACCTGTCCAAATTATGAGTAATTTCGGCGCCGGAAAAATGACAATTCAATCATGAAAATAGTTAATCTTGGAGAATCAAACTCGGTGTTAAACCGGTTTGTCGCAGAACTGCGCGACGTCAATATACAAAAAGACAGTATGCGCTTCCGTCGTAACATCGAGCGGATCGGTGAAATCATGGCTTACGAGATCAGTAAGGATTTCACCTACAGCAAAAAAGGTATTCAATCTCCTCTCGGGATAGCACCAATGAACACTCCCGACGATTCAGTCGTCATCAGTACGATCCTGCGTGCCGGCCTCCCCTACCATCAGGGTTTCCTCAGTTACCTGGATAATGCGGAAAATGCATTTGTTTCCGCTTACAGGAAATACAAGGACCGTCTGAACTTCGATATTCATATCGAATACATCGCATCTCCCCGATTAACAGACAAGACATTGATTATAACGGATCCGATGCTGGCAACCGGCAGTTCTATGGAACTGGCCTACGAAGCATTGCGCACCAAAGGCCACCCGGCGCATATCCATGTCGCTTCCATCATTGCCAGCAAGCAGGCAATCGAATATCTCCAGCGTAAAATGCCGGACGACATCACGACTATATGGGTCGCGGCTGTCGATGACGAACTAGATGATCATTCTTACATCGTTCCGGGACTGGGAGACGCCGGCGATTTGTCCTATGGTGAAAAAGAATAAGATATGAATCTAACGGGGTAAAGTAAACCAGAAACGGGACCCCTTCCCTATCTCGGACTCTACCCCGATTTTACCGCCAACCTGTTCTATTATGCTCTTACAGATCGAGAGCCCCAAACCTGTCCCCTGCTTGAAACTGTTTCCTTTATAGAAACGGTCGAATACATGTCGCTGCACTTCCGGCGACATACCGTCACCGGTATCCGTCACAGAAAACTCAATCTCATCCCAGCGTATCTCGTAACCAAGCAGGATCGTTCCTTTGCTGGTGTGTTTGATGGCATTATTAATAAAGTTGGATATGATCTGTGTCAGCCTCACCTTATCACAACGCATGATATAGGAAGGCAAGTCCGGAACCACACAGAGCGCGACTTCAGCCGGTACTTTGATACGAATCGAAACGACCAGTTCTTTACATAGCTCCCGCAAGTCGACCTCGACAAGTTTCAATTCGATTATACCAGATTCTATCTTCGCCAGATCCAGCACATCGGAGATCAACTGTAACAACAGTTCATTGTTTTTTTGGATAATCTCGACAAACTGCTTCTTTTCCTCCGGATCGTCCGTATCGACCAACAACGTGGAAAAACCGACAATGGCATTCAGCGGAGTCCGGATCTCATGGCTCATATTGGCAAGGAATGCAGATTTCAAACGGTCGAGTTCTTCGGCTTTCTCACGCTGCTTCTGCGTTTCCTTCAGTTCGGTTATATCATAATTCACACAGATCATTTCAAGTCTGTCCGGATTAGTCGACTGGGTGTTCCGCATTACATTCACACGAGTCCAATGCCAACCTTCTCCATACTTCACCCTTAATTCCCGCCGAATACTATCACACTGTCCTTTTTTTACCTGTTCAAAGAAATTAAACATAACCTTCCGGTCTTCAGGATGGATCTGGCTATAAACACCTATGACTTCCAATAGCGGCACACCTTCTTTTTCTCCTAAATTCTGATACCATTGGTCGATAGCATACCCTTCACGAGTCAACAAATCAAATTTGGCATATCCAACTTTTGCAAAACGGCTGACCAGACTGAAGAAATGTTCAAACTCCTCGATACGGTTATATGCGACCGCCTTATCTGTATTATCAAGATTAATAAACATATAATTAATCAGATCTCCATATATGTCATACAACATGCAGACTTTTGTGAAAATATCGATCGTACCATTCTTCATTGTCGGATAGAACCCTTTGTCCTCAATTGTGTTAAATGAATAATCCATGTGAAAAGAGACTGGCTCCCGACTAATCAGTTTTTCTCGTATTTCATCATTAATCATAGGATTTTCAAAGATATTAAGCCCCAAAACAGACTCTTTGGAAGGAAGGCCGAATATCTCGACATCCATATTATTCAAATCCACCAGATAGCCCTTCTTATCATACAACTCTATTCCGACCGGTATGTTGGTATAAATATTCCGAAGTAACTTTTCACTATGGTCCAAAGCTTCATTGGTACGGGCCATCTTCGTTATTATACTAATGATATTGGAAATAGACGACAACCATTGATAGTCCTCCAAGCTCCACATACGATACTTATCTACTATATCGATTCCCATATACCCCCAAGACTCACCTTTGATTATTAATGGAATTAAAATCAGAGAACAGGTTCGACGCGCTTTCAGGTAGCGCTTCTCCTCAACCGCTTCAGGAGGTAATTCATCCAGATTATTAATTAGGATAGGATATAAATTCCGTATTTTATGTGTAGACCAAGGTAACGTAGCAACCGGAATGTTTTGCAAAAACGGACGGACAGGCTCAACTCCCTCACTACACACCTCATATGTGCAGCCAATCTGCTTCTCATCCTCATATTCCATAATGTATACACGCCCCTTCGTATCGATCGAAAATAGAACCTCCGTAAGAGCCAAATGGATCGATTTATGCAAATCATTTGTCTGGATAAAAGAATGTAAGGCATGGGACAAACTCCCCAAATGCCTGAGAACACTATCAACCTGTCCATTCACGACAGGTCTATTCTCCTCCATTTCACTAAAAGGAATCAACTGTAAAATACCCAATACGGTCAACTTGCCATCGGAAGCCTTTTCACGTTTATAAATTTTTGTACGGACGAACCTATAACCATAGCAAGTCTTTATAGGGAAGATCTGTTCGTATATACCAATACCTTTAAAGAAAGCAAATTCGTTAGCGATACGATCCCGATAGTCTCCACGGATCAACAAAAAGAAATCTACTATGGATATTTTCGGACCATCCAACTCCAAGAGACTAATCAAATAGTCAGAACAGATATAACATCTTTCTTCAAAATCAGCTTTCCACCAGCCAACCTGAGCATTGTCTAATATTAATTGATACTGGTCTACATCCATGAATACGACTTCTTTATTATCCTTCATACAAAAGTCGTTATAATAAACCGAACCAACAAATTTTATTTTCCTTAATATTCAAGGATTTTCCACATACATTAATCATAAAAAATAGCAACATAAGCTAATTTCTGCTTATGCTGCTATTTAACTATAGATAAAAAAACGTTATTTCAACTCTTTAATGCGAATATTACGGAACTTGACAGGAGAGCCATGACCTAAGAAACCGATATGTCCTTTCTTATTGAACAGGCCCGGATGTTCCTTATGATCGGCAGTACCGTTCTTTGTCGCTTCACGGATATTGCCTTCCATGATTACCACCCCGTTGACCGTTACCTTGATGTTATCCCCATTAGCTACAATTTCTTCATAATTCCATTCACCCGCAGGTTTAAACGCACTATGATGTTCCGCCTTAGCCGGGATAATTCCATAAACGGAACCGTGATGCTGCAAAGGAGTAATATCCTTATAAATCGGATGTTCGCAATCCAGAATCTGGATTTCCATACCAACATAAGCGGCATCCCCTTCCATCGGGGTACGGATACCGACACCGTTATTAGCACCCGGCGTCAACTGGAATTCGAAACGGTACACGAAGTTGCCATACTCGTCTTTCGTATACAGGTTTCCACCATAGCTCTTGCTCGGTATCATGGAAATGCAACCGTCTTCCAGGGTATAATCAACCGTGTTACCTGTCCATTCATGCATATTCGTACCGTCAAACAGAACCTTAAAACCTTCCTTCTCTTCTTCGGCTGAAAGTTTGAACGGTTCCTTGCGTTCGAGTTCTTTTACATAAATATTCCGGTAATAAACCTTGCTGCCATGAGCCTGCAATTCAATCTGTTCGACCGGGAAGATCGGGAGCTTGCGATCCCAATAG
Organism: Parabacteroides sp. merdae-related_45_40; assembly: GCF_001915675.1. NCBI lineage: Bacteria > Pseudomonadati > Bacteroidota > Bacteroidia > Bacteroidales > Tannerellaceae > Parabacteroides > Parabacteroides sp. merdae-related_45_40. The sequence continues at coordinate 6,625 of NZ_MNQY01000143.1, forward strand.
TTTTCCAGAATCACATCATCCACCACTTTCTCTCCGTTCAGTACGACTGTCACACGGTCACCGACCATCTTGATGTAAAAGCTGTTCCATTCACCCAGCTTATTATCGGCCACTTTCGTCGGCTTGCTCTCGTTCATCTGGTTGTTGTATAATCCACCGGAACCGACTTGCGCTCCTACGTTTACACGCGAAGTATCCCATATCTGCACCTGAGGCGTACCACGCAAGTAAATACCGGCATCCGCTTCAGGACCGGCCGGATCAAGCATCCAGTCCACATACATTTCAAAATCACCGTATTGTTTTTCCGTGCACAGATTGTCACCCTTGCCATTGAATATCAGCATACCGTCTTCCACGCTCCAGCCTTTACGCATGACCTCATCGGCTTTCGCCTGCTCTTTGGCCAACTGTCCCGGTTTCATCTTCGCACGGGCAATCGGATTCTGTACCAAACCTTTCCAGCCGGTCAAATCCTTACCGTTAAACAAAGAAACGAATCCTTCGCCTTGCGGCATCTCGGCCAGATGTTTCTTGATCGCTTCTTTTTGATAGCCGGCATCCGGATTGTCAAGCACCTCCATTACCTTATTCAACAAAGCACGGACATTTGCCCCCATATACTCCTTATTACCCAAAGCAATATTCATGACTGCATTGGCGGCAGCCTGCTGTACAGGTTTCTGATCCAGAAATTCACCGGCATACAGCATACCCAAGAATGTTCCGGTTTTTTCAATCTGTTGTAAAATCGCGATCTTCTGTGCATCCGTTTTGGCAATTTCCATTGCCTTACGCAAGCTTAACAAACGGTTTTCACCTGTAAATGCCGGATTGGAAACCAGTTTCACATAAGTAGTGAGAGCCGGATCAAAATAGTTGGACGACGGGCTTTCCTTACAGATCGTATATAATTCGTCCGCCACTTCAATACCCTTCCAGTTCAACAGGGCTTCGAAGGCTGCATCCCTTTTGACACCCGTATTAGAACGGAAACCTTTCACGACTGTCGCCAGCGCATCCGGTTGTCCGGTAGAAGCCAACACCAGATAATACAAATAATCTTTATTGCCGGCCTGCAACATACGACGTGTCACCGTTTCGACCCGGTCGGCAACCGGAAGAGAGGACAATGCTGAAATAACAGCCCGCTGCATGGGAGGAACAGCCAATGCGTCAGCCGTTTCCAGCATACCGCACATATTGGTTATATCACGTTCTCCCACTACATCCTTCAAAGCCACATAAGCCGCGGCTTTCACTTCTGGAGAGCCTATCTGTATCTGATCAAGTACGGTATTGATATTGGCAGTAGCTTTGCGCATGGCCAACAACTCAAGTCCAGCTATTTTTCCCGCATTAGCAGCAGAAGAGACGGCCTTTGCCACTGCCCCGTCGATATCTCCAGGGAAGGCAGCCAAAGCATCCTGTCCCAACAGGACGACTTGCTTGTCATTGCTCTTCAGCAATTCGGCCAACGAAGGAATATAGGACTTATCGCCTATCTTCACCAATGTCCAGGTTGCAGCCTGCTTCACGTCAAAGTTAACATCACCGAGCTGCTCCAACAGGATCTGCTTGGCAGGAAGATCGAAACGAATTTCCAGATTCTGGATAATGTCATGTTTGACAGGTTTCTTGGCCTCGCGTCCGATCCAGTTCAAGATGTCTATTTTCAGTTCCGGTTTGGCTTTAGGAACCATTTTCATAAGTTCTATATACAACTCTTTATCTGCAAAACCGGAAGCATAGCTCAAAGCCGCATTCCGGTAGTTCTTGCTCGGATCTTTCATGGCAGCAATAACCATCTTAGATACTTTAGCCGGTTCCTCGGCTGCTAAAAGTATTTGCAAGGCAGCTTCCCGTGTCTGCTCCTGTCCGGCTTTAGCCGCTGCTTTCTGCAATTTCTTTGCAGCTTTCATCACCGCATCACGATCACTCTGGACCAATCGCTTCAACAAAGCGATATAAGCTTCGTTGGCACCAGTCACTTCCATCGTGTAACCGGCATTCTCGGCCGCTTTTGCTAACACTGGCAATGAATTAGAACTTCCGACACAACTCAAGGCATACAATACCTCTTTCTGCATATTCGGATCAGACGCTCCCTGCAATACCAACAAAACAGGTTCAGCCCCATCCACCCGGGCATCGGCAATCGCACGGATCACATCCTTTTGTGTTTTAGAGGAACCGGTACGACTCTTCAAAGCAGCAACCAATGCCTGACCTGCTTTTTGACTGCCATTAGAAGCCAGCGCACGAGCGGCGGGACCGCTCAACGACTCATCGTTCAGATAAGAAGCCAGTACATCTATACATTCGTCTTTCCCCAACATCTGAAGTTGGCGGATAATAAACGCTTTTGTTTCACGCTCGTTCACCATTTCCAAAGCCTTCAGATAAGCCTTTGCAGTCACTAACCGGGCATTCTCCTCCCCTTTCGCCATGACATAATGCGTAAGACCGCTCAAAGCATAGTCGACATTTGCATTACTGCCTTTGCCCGGAGCATTTATCATGTTTACCAACATCAGAACACCTTCTTCGCCGGTAGAACTCAAATCACCAATCAATTTATTGTACGCCGCTTGTTTCGCCGCAGGCATCTGAGCCAACACATCGGCAGCGGTCGTTTTGGCCGTACGGTTGGCCGGAGTCTGCGCCATCAGCATGCTTCCGCAAAGCAACAGGGCAGCTATTGAAATATATGCTTTTCTCATATTATTATCTATTTATGTAATTGTCAATTGTTAATTATCAATTGTCAATTCGTTATATATTCCAGGGTGCTCTCATCGGCTGGTCCAGCAAACGATTTGCAGCCTCGTCGTCAATAAATTCAAGTTTTACAGGATCGAAATTCAGCGTCCGGTTCAAACGCAGAGCCACTGCTCCCATATTGACAATAGTAGCCGAACGGAAACCATTCTTTTCGTTCAGGGCGAAAGGCTGGCGTGTCTTCACACATTCTATAAAGTCCGTAACCTGAGGTTCGGGTTCAGGGAAATCGGCAAGTTTCCTCTCCCAATCGGGAATATCGCATACAAAATTTTTATAAACATTACCCTTCGGTCCGGCAATATACGGCGTATTCGGATCACCGAAGTCCCCCCCCCAAAGGACAATCTGACAACCATCGTCATACGTGTAGGTAATGGAACGCCAAGTACCGACAGCATCCGGATGCTGTTGCGGGGCATCAACCTCCACTTTAATAGGACTGGTATCGTCTTTACCTAGTATATATTGTACGGGGTCGATGTAATGCTGCCCCATGTCTCCGAGCCCTCCACCGTCATAATCCCAGTATCCGCGGAAAGTCTGGTGTACGCGATGCGGGTTATAAGGCTTGTAAGGAGCCGGGCCGAGCCACATGTCGTAGTCCAACTCTGCCGGAACCGGTTGCGGTTCGAGATATTCTTTTCCTACCCAGAAAAACTTCCAGTTGAAACCGGTATGCGCACTGATCGTCACCTTCAACGGCCATCCCAACAATCCGCTTTGCACCAGCTTCTTCAACGGTTTGACAGGAGTGCCCAGTCCATAGAACTGGTCTGTAAAACGGAACCATGTATTCAGGCGGAACATACGTCCGTATTGCTGTACGGCCTCCATCACACGCTTTCCTTCACCGATCGTACGCGTCATCGGCTTTTCACACCAGATGTCTTTCCCGGCTTTAGCGGCCTCGACAGACATGATACCATGCCAATGAGGTGGAGTGGCGATGTGCACAATATCAACATTCGGGTCCAGAATCAAATCGCGGAAATCATGATAAGCGGCTATTTTTTCCTTCACCAGTTTCTTTCCCAATTCAAGGTGATTTTTATCAACGTCACAAACGGCAACCAAACGTGTACCGGCATAATTGACATGGCCTCTTCCCATCCCTCCGGTACCAATAATACCTTTAGTCAATTGATCACTCGGAGCGATATACCCATTTCCCAATACGTGACGCGGCACAATCGAAAAGAGCGCAACCCCTCCAAGAGTTTTCAGAAAACCTCTTCTGCTTGTTCTCATAGTAAATTATAATTTATATAGATTAGCAACCTATTATTTTAATAATATAAATAATATCTGACAAATATACTAATTATCTAATAATCCTTGCAGATATTCACGTGTTTTTATCACATAATCATGTCTTGCACCATTCAATTCGCATTCAATAGTCAATGCTCCTTGAAATCCTTGCTTCTTCAGTTCTGCAATGACAGCCGGGAAATTCACCTCTCCGGTAGGAATGGGTACTTCAGCTCCCAATTCATACGGATTGTTCGGGTCCGGATATCTACCGTCTTTAGCATGGAATTCCTTGATAAGGCTGCCGAACTGCTTCACGGCATCAAGAGAATTCGCTTTTCCGTACATCAATAAATTAGCCAGGTCGCAATTGATAAACACATTACCAGTAGCGATGTCTTTAATGGCACGAATCAAAGTCGTCGGCGTTTCCTGTCCGGTCTCAAAATAGATCATCACACCGCGCTGCTTGGCATAATTCGCCAAATCCTGCATGACCTTGATAAAATCTTTATATTGTTCGGAAGAGGGATCTTCCGGTATAAAACCGAAATGAGAGTGCATAGCGGGAATTTCCGCCATTGCACAGAAATCAATCATTTCATGATATACTTTAATTTTTTCTGCCCGTTCTTCTTTTGGCACCAGACCAATCGTAGCTGGTCCCTGGCGAAAATTCCAAACACAATGGCTTCCGGGCACACCGACAACCGTTGTTACCTTTATATTATGTTTCTTGGAGGCTGCCTTTACTTTTTCAGCAAAATCTTTTGTAAACTTGTTTTTCTGATAATTAAGTTCACAAGAACCAAATCCCTGATCATGCAGATCCTTAAAGCTTTTATCTACATCGCCCAAGTCATATTGGATAACCCCAATCGTTATCTTATCCTGAGCCATCATTCCGGAACACACAAACAGCAATGCAAAAATCAATAAAGAGAATTTAGTTTTCATCATCTGATATAGATTAAGTTATAAATAAAGAAAATTAAAAAGAGGGACAACCAAAGGGTTGTAAGTCTTTTTGGCCTCCCTCTTCATTTATGAAAAAACAAAAGTAATAATTTATTCCATTGTCGGATTAAAAGTTCCGCCCCAATTATTGTTTTGTTCGAGATTCGGATTTTGGTCGATGTTACTTTTCTGAATTGGGAAAAAATAAAAAGACTCTTCAATCACGAACTCACGTTCAGCTGCTTCCGTATAAGGTACTTGACGAATCACATAACGAAAATCACCGGTAGTCAACTCATTATTATTAATTTTGGCTCTAGCAGTGTTCAGATCCATATCCGTACCATCCGGGTTGATAGCAATCGCTTCAAGTCCATGTTTAGTCCAGCCAGCCAATTTCATCATATTACGCGTACGACGCAAGTCCCAAAAACGATGCCCTTCAAAACACAATTCGATATTACGTTCATCCAAAATAGCCTGACGAATCTCTTCACGATTACCGACTTTCAATCCATAAAGTCCATCGTTCCCAGCCTCGATTCCGGCACGTTTACGAATCTGCTTTAACATTTCAACAGCAGTTTCCGAATGTCCGGTTTCATTAGCTGCTTCGGCATAGATAAACATCACCTCAGCAAAACGCATCAGGATATAATCAATATCATACGTCATCACTTTATCCTGAGTCAATGTTAAATCTGCTGCTTTGTAAATATAAAAACCTGAGAAAATATCATTGTTCACGGCATTCGTATGTGCATTCGGATTTACACCATATTGATCATCAGGACTACTGATACCCAAAGCATTATATTGCCTATAATTCGCAGACTTTCCAGCCACTGGATATTCCCGACCATTATATAAACAGACATTATTGAAACGCGGATCACGATTCTGCCAGAAAGATTTCAGTAAAGCTTGTTCGTCTCCAACATAATATTTACTACTCGGATCATCATATTGTTTTCCATCCAACATAGGAAAACTTTTTACAAACTCCCAAGTCGGGTTACTATAAGATTTGTCACGGCTGACAGAAGCAGGACGGGTCGTGTACTCCCATGCTGAAGTCTTATTCGGATTCGAATTCACTACCGGAAAAACAACCTCCGGTCCTTGTTCCTGTATCCAAATATCTGAATAATTCGGAGTTAAAGCGATACCTTTAGCCACACAATAATCATAAGCTTCTTTTGCTGCCACATAGGCTTCCTCCCAATAAACATTACCATATGGATTGTTCGGATTGAACTGTGGAGAAGCTTTCAACAACAAAGTTTTTGCTTTCCATGCTTTGGCAAAACACTGGTCGATACGTCCGTACTCAGCAGAACTTCCAGCAATCTTCTCAGGCAATAATGTGATGGCATGATCCAAATCTTCAACCATAAACTGGAAACACTCTGGAGTAGAGTTACGTTTTACACATAAATCATCCATATCCTTGTCTTGAGGAACCTTTATATAAGGAACACCGCCATGATGCAAAACCATCCAATAATACATATAGGCACGCATGAAATAAGCCTGGCCCAACAAGCCATTAGCCGTTTTGCTATCCAATGCACCTTCTTCCAAACGTTTGATAGCCTCGTTAATATGGCGAATCGTTGTGTAATCCCACTTTTTATAAGCACTACCTGTTTCTGTAATAGTACCCAAATACCATGGCATACCTGTCACTTGTTCTGAGTTATTGTCTGCACCAGCACTCCAGTTTCCAAAGCACTCCGAATAAAGATTGTTCACATACGCCGTAGCCAAGTTAACGTCATCCCAAACCATCGACTCATCGTAACTATTCAAGTTGTCAATATCTAATGTATCACAACCGGTTGCCATTCCTCCCAATACGAAAGCTGCACTTATTATGGCATATTTGATTTTATTCATTTTCATATTCTTTCTGATTTAAAATTAGAATGAGAAATTAAGACCAAAAGAAAATGTTCTCATCAACGGATAGGAATCATAATATTCTTGTTCCGGATCCAAAAATTCCGTTACATCCGAAATACAGAACAAGTTTGTTGCATTGGCAAATACTTGTGCGTGCGTAAGTCCCAACGGACGAAGAATCGCTTTCGGCAAATCATAGCCGATATTCAAATTCTTCAAACGCAAGTATGCCCCATTACGCATCCAGTAACTTGTATTTCCTGCACCTGATTCATACCAACCATTCCCTACAATGCGTGGATAAACACCATTCGGATTCAAATCTGGATCATAGACTTTATCACTTGTCCAAATTGGGAAATAAGGACGAACGGCACCACCATGCTGATAGAAACCACCATCAACTCCACCGACAAAACGATCATATTTGCCAACACCCTGAAAATGCACGTCTACCGTGATACCTTTCCACTTAATATTACCTCCAAAACCATAATTAATACGCGGTGTTCCATTTTCACTCAACAAGTTATACGCATCATTTCCATCAATACGTCCATCAGGACCTTCCGTATAACCATCTCCACGAGTATCTTTATACAAAATACCACCCAAATATGGATCACGACCATACTGTTTAAACCCCTTCGCTTTCAAGGCTTCAACTTCAGCTGGATCGGTCAACAAATGATCAGCAATCAAACCGGTCAAAATACCGTCAGCCTTTCCTACCGGTGACAATGCATGTAACGCTCCACCTTCCTGATAAGTAGCTGAAACATCCAAGACATCCCACTTGTCGCGAGCAAAACCTAAATTCACGTATGCAGAATAATCGATCTCACCATTAGCAGCCTTATCCATCCAAGTCAGAGCGATTTCACCTCCTCGCCAAGAACGTTCAGCGTAGTTTTCTGGAGCTAATGTTTGCCCATATGTATTAGGGATTGTCACGGTGCGTGCTCCCAAAATATCGGTTTCTTTACGATAGAATGCATCGACTGTACCAGATAGTCGGTTATTGAAGAAACCGAAATCCAAACCACCATTAACAGTCTTAGATGTAGCCCATGTTAAAGCCAAGTTCGGCGTAGCACCAGGCGTAATCGTATTAGCTAAATTGTTACCAAACACATAATTTCCCCCCTTATTATATTTCTGTAGATAAGAGAATGCTGCTATTTCTTCATCATTCACATCCAAGTCATTACCTGTTGTTCCATACGATGCACGCAGCTTTAAATTACTCAACCAATCGGTCGTATTTTCCATAAAAGATTCTTCACTTAAACGCCATGCAGCCGATACAGAAGGGAAAAAACCCCAACGATGCCCATCGGGGAACAATGTGTTACCATCATAACGGAAAGAGAACTCGGCTATATATTTTTGATCGAATGTATAATTAAAACGACCAATCCATGAAAGACGTCCACCGGTATATTCTTCAGCGTCACCCCAACGACGTTCGGCATCGCTCGAATAATTAAACATCTGGTCTAAGTTGGAAAGTGGTTGTTCCCCTTTAGCCTGTATCCATTCCCCCCCGTTAGAAGCCTGTTCGAATACAACCATCGCGTTAACATCATGTTTACCAAATGTATTGGCATAGTTCACAAACCAATTGAACTGCTCGGTCCACAATTGTTTAGCACGATAATCCAAGTTTTCATAATTTTGAGAGAAGTTGAACGTATTGAACTCATTCAAATTTAAAGGAGCCGGCAAGAAACGATTTCCTTCAGGATCTGCCTGCTGAAATTTGTAGTTCTTCTGGAAAGTCATGAAACGTTTCCGATTGTAGTCATGTCCAATATAGCTCCCCATGATCTTCGTACTCAAGCCTTTCGTAATGAAATCCAAGTTAAAATCGAACGAAACGATCCCATTCATATTGCGCCGACGAGTTTTCAGATAACGGTTACCGACAACCTGATCTACAGGATTCCACCCTTGCCATGAACCATAATCCTGATAAATCGGATAATCTGTAATTGTAGCAGAAGGTGTCCCGTCCAAATTAGAGTAGAACGGCGTTGTCTTCATTGCATTGAATGTACAACGGTATAAATCATACACAGCCTGATCGTCGTCATCCGAGAATGGCCAATAGAAACGCTTGTCATTAGACTGATTTGCATCCAAATTGACATTCATCTTGATGTATTTGCTCAATTCTACCGTTAAATTCGAGCGCAAAGAAAATTTCTTATTTTCCAACGATACATAAGAGCCTTCTTCTGCCAAGAAAGACCCCATTACATAATATTGCACTTTCTCGCTTCCGCCTGTCACACTCAAAGAATGTTTTGTGTTCCAAGGATTCTGCCAAATATAATCGTTTACATTATAATTGATGTTGTTGTCACGGAAGTAAGCATATTCCGCCTCACCGTTCGGCTCTTTAGTGCCTTGAAAACGGGCTACAGCATTTTGGTAATCCAAATCATCAATAGCCGTCCATCTATCCGCAAACAGTTCTTGGGTAGGTTTGCTAAAAGCATAGGATCCCTGATAATTAAACACAGGTTTCTGATTCTTAACACCTCCTTTTGTCGTGACCAACACAACCCCATTACCAGCTGCCGATCCATAAATAGAAGCGGACGCGGCATCTTTCAGGAAGCTCATCTGATCTATTTCATACGGTTCCAAATTATCAAAAGCCTCTTTATCACGGATAACACCATCGATAACGAACAACGGATCGCCGAATCCACCACGCATACGGATCTCAGAAGAAGCTCCCATCAGACCAGAATTACCGGTAATAGTTGCTCCAGGAGCACGTCCAGCCAATGAATTGGACAAGTTAGTATTAGGAATCACCGACAGTTCTTCCGACTTCACATTCGAAATGGATCCTGTCATATTTACTTTTTTCTGCACACCGTACCCAACCACAACAACCTCGTCCAATTTCTGAGTATCTTCATGCAAGGTGATCTGGTATGTATTTTTATCTTTCGTCACTAAAATTTCCTGATCCAAATATCCGATATAAGAGATAAGCAAAGTAGCTCCATCCGGAATCTCTTCCAATGTAAATTCTCCGTCAATATTCGTTATCGTACCGACTCCAGCCCCACCTTTCAGGACAATATTCGCACCAATGACCGGCAAACCGGTATCGTCGACAATAACACCTGATATTTTTTTCTTCTGCTGTTGGAGTGCTGTCACAACAGGTTCGGAATGAACACTCCTTTGAGAATTATCATCCTTCAGAAATACACGATTATTTACTATTTTATAAGAGATCCCTGTATTCTTAAATACCTCTTTCAGAACATTTTCTATATGTTCATTTTTAATTGGAGATTTTCTTATTTAATAAAGTCTCATCATAAGAAAATTCATACCCAGTTTGTTCACTAATACTTCGTATGACGGTACCGACTGTCGTTTGATTCAAGGCCAGTTCCAGATTCACATACAAAGAAT
>NZ_MNQY01000144.1:0-19536 GCF_001915675.1 Parabacteroides sp. merdae-related_45_40
CGAGATCGCCCCCGTCAAGTCCTTCTTCTTGGCCGTGCCGTAACCGATCACAACCACTTCTTCCAGCTCTTCCGTGTCTTCTTTCATCGTCACGTTGAGCGTTTTCTGATTCCCAACCGGAATCTCTTGGGAGATATAACCGATGTAAGAGAACACTAGGATGGTTTTGCCCCCTTTTACAGAAACACTGTACTTACCATCCACATCCGTGATGGAACCATTGGTCGTCCCCTTTTCCATCACGTTCACGCCAATCAGAGGTTCACCCGACTGGTCTTTTACGACACCGGTAATCGTCACATTCTGAGCAAAAGACTGGGTAACAAACAGCCCTAACAGAATTGAAATCAAACCGAATCGTAGCAAAAAATTCAATTTACACTTTTGCATTTTGATTTTAGGTAATATATTAGACATAAAAAATCACAACAAAAAATTCCACTAAGACATTAACTGTCTGCAGAAAACCAAAAGGAAATATTTGAGAATAAAAACAAAGACATCATGATATTACATTTAATTCTTACTTCAGTTCTTAAGGAACTGTGGTGTGATAAATTGTTTTTTTTGTGTTTAAATAAAAAATTAAGTTTGCATTTTCTAAATAAAGTGTGTATGTTTGCGGCCACAAATAACAAAAACTTGAGTGAGTGTTAATTTTTTATCTACAAATACCACAGTTCCTTAAGAACTATAGAATAATAAAGGCCTATAACATTTCATGCATAACCCGTCATATCTTTCACATGACGGCAAATGTCTAAACTGACGTATTGTCACACTTCCTGCCACCTGAACTTTTACAAACCTATCCTTGTTACTTTGGCATACGATTTGTAGAACAGTTAATGCAGCTCGAAAGAGAAAAGCAAGTACAGGAAAATAATAACAATTAAAATAATAGAAAATTATGGGAAAAATTATCGGAATCGACTTAGGAACAACCAACTCTTGTGTTGCCGTACTGGAAGGTAACGAACCGGTTGTAATTGCAAACAGCGAAGGTAAAAGAACGACTCCTTCAATCGTTGCATTCGTTGAAGGTGGTGAACGTAAGGTTGGTGATCCTGCAAAACGTCAGGCTATCACAAACCCGGAAAAAACAATATTCTCTATCAAACGTTTCATGGGTGAAACCTATGATCAGGTTCAGAAAGAAATTGGTCGAGTACCTTATAAAGTAGTCCGCGGTGACAACAACACACCACGTGTCGATATCGAAGGACGCCTTTATACTCCTCAGGAAATTTCAGCAATGGTACTTCAGAAGATGAAGAAAACAGCTGAAGACTATTTAGGACAGGAAGTAACGGAAGCCGTTATCACCGTTCCGGCATACTTTAGCGACGCACAACGTCAAGCGACTAAGGAAGCGGGTGAAATTGCAGGCTTGAACGTTCGCCGTATCGTAAACGAACCGACTGCCGCATCTTTGGCTTACGGTTTGGACAAAACGAACAAAGACATGAAGATCGCCGTATTCGACTTGGGTGGCGGTACATTCGATATTTCTATTTTGGAATTAGGAGACGGTGTGTTTGAAGTAAAATCCACAAACGGTGACACTCACTTGGGTGGTGACGACTTCGACCATGTGATCATCGACTGGTTGGCTGAAGAGTTCCTGCGCGAAGAAGGCGTCGACCTGCGTAAAGATCCGATGGCTTTGCAACGTTTGAAAGAAGCGGCCGAAAAAGCTAAGATCGAATTGTCAAGCACGACAAGCACGGAGATCAACCTGCCGTATATCATGCCGGTAAACGGTGTTCCAAAGCACTTGGTCAAGACACTGACACGTGCAAAATTCGAACAGCTTGCAGACAGTCTGATCCAGGCTTGTATCGAACCATGCCGTCAGTCTTTGAAAGATGCAGGTTTGAGCACTTCCGACATTGACGAAGTCATCCTTGTAGGTGGTTCGACACGTATTCCGGCTGTACAGGCCATCGTTGAGAAGTTCTTCGGCAAGGCTCCGTCAAAAGGTGTTAACCCGGACGAAGTGGTAGCTGTAGGTGCTGCTATCCAGGGGGGGGTATTGACAGGTGAAGTAAAAGACGTTCTGTTGCTCGATGTTACTCCGTTGTCACTGGGTATCGAAACAATGGGTGGTGTAATGACCAAGCTGATCGAAGCCAATACGACTATTCCTACCAAGAAGTCTGAAACATTCACGACTGCCGTTGACAACCAGCCTTCTGTAGAAATCCACGTATTGCAGGGCGAACGTTCACTGGCTAAAGACAACAAATCGATCGGCCGTTTCCACCTCGACGGAATTCCAGCCGCACAGCGTGGCGTTCCTCAGATCGAAGTTACTTTCGATATCGATGCAAACGGTATCTTGAATGTATCGGCTAAGGATAAAGGCACCGGAAAAGTACAGAGCATCCGTATCGAGGCTTCCAGCGGCTTGAGCGACGACGAAGTAAAACGTATGAAAGAAGAAGCTCAGGCTAATGCCGAAGCAGACAAGAAGGAAAAAGAACGCATCGACAAACTGAACCAGGCCGACAGCATGATCTTCCAGACCGAAAAACAGTTGAAGGATCTAGGCGACAAACTCCCGGCTGACAAGAAGGCTCCTATCGAAACAGCCCTGAACAAGCTGAAAGAAGCCCACAAGGCTCAGGATATCGCTGGTATCGATGCAGCTATGGCAGAACTGAACAGCGTATTCCAGGCAGCAAGCCAGGAAATGTACAATGCCCAGAACGCCCAAGGTGGCGCACAACCGGGTCCTGACTTCGGTCAGCAGGCTGGTGGCAACGCCGGCAACAACAAGCAGGATGGTGGTGTAACGGATGTTGACTTTGAGGAAGTGAAATAAACATATATTTTCACATAACACAAAAAAGCGATTGCCGGTTATTTCCGACAATCGCTTTTTTGTGTTCAAATCCGAAATCCTATCAGGGAAATATCACTTGATCTCAAACGTATCCGCGTCCTTCCATGCAGGAAACTTCCCCCTTAGATCTTCCAGGAAACTTCCCCCTTAGATCTTCCGAGTGACCTCCTCACGCTTGCCGGCATCCGCCAGCTTTTTCCCTTTCGGAGAGAAGATCATGGAATCGCCCCGGTAAACAAAGCCCTTACCGTCGATCCCTACCCGGTTCACCCCGCAGACATACGCCATATTTTCCATTGCACGTGCCTGGAGCAACGTCTTCCATACTTTTTTACGCGCCTCGGGCCAGTTGGCGACATAGATCAACAGATCGTATTCGTTGTCCACGTTCCGGCTCCAAACCGGGAAACGAAGATCATAACAAACTTGCAAACAGATATTCCAGTCCTTATACCGTACGATCGTCCGTTTATCCCCGGCTGTGAAATGCTGGTCTTCGCCCGCCATCCGGAACAAATGTCGCTTGTCATACAAATAAGTTTCACCTTCGGGCGTGACGAAAAAAGCACGGTTGAAATATTTCCCGCCTTCTTTTGCAATGAAACTACCTGCCACAGCAAGCTTATATTTCTTCGCCCACCCCTTTATAGTAGGAATAGTAGGCCCATCCATCGTGTCGGCCAGCTTTTCCACATCCATAGAAAAACCCGTTGTAAACGTTTCCGGCAAAACGGCTATGTCCGTCTTACCGCTGACCCGCCGGAGCAGTTCTCCATAATAACCCAGATTTTCATCTCTGTCCTCCCAAATAATATGAGACTGGACCATACTGATACGCAAATTGTCTGCCATGATATTAAATTTGAACAAAGTTTTCCGGGTGACAAGCTGTCACTCCTCTGTAATGCTCACGGATATCACGGATATCTTTATCCGCATCACCCGTAGGATAGAATACCCCTTTAAAACCGGCCTCTTTCTTTTTGTAATCGAAATAAGCCATCAGGATAGGCACGTTGGCTTTCTGTGCGATATAGTAAAATCCCTTCTTCCAGTCATTCACCCGTTTGCGTGTACCTTCAGGAGTTACGGCCAGCTGGAATTCTTTCCGCCGATTGAACTGGCCAACCATCTGATCCGTCACCGAAGTCCGCTTACTGCGGTCAACAGGCACTCCGCCCAACCAGTCAAACAACAGGTTGAACGGAAAAAAGAACCATTCCTTTTTAATCAGGAAACTGGCGTTACGGCCAATCGAGGTATAAAACAGTTTTCCTACGATAAAATCCCAATTGCTGGTATGCGGAGCCACACATATCACACATTTAGGCACATCCTCCACTACCGGCCCAAGTTTCCAGCCGGCCAAGCGAAGAAGTGCCTTACTTATAGCTTTCTTCATTCTTTACTTTCTATTTGCTCAACTCTCCGATTTCAGTTGCTATTGCATTTATTTCCGTTTGCAGGTCCGCCCGCAATTTACAATAATATTCTTTCACCCGTTTCTTGTTTTCTTTTCCGTCCGGACGGTTGGCACGGCGAATAAATTCATCTTGCATATCAAGTACTCTCGCCATAACCACGTCGGCTTTCTCCGAATTGACACCCGGAAGATACAGCTTACAAAACAAAGCTTCCGAAAACAAATCGCCAGCCACATAGCTGATGTCTCTCTTTAAAATTCTTCTTTTAGCCATAGTTGTTTACATTAAAATATCTACAAATCTACATAATTCATTCATTAAACAAACCCTATAGTTGAAAAAAAGACAAAAATTCGTATCTTTGTCACCCTAAAATATCTGATTATAAACAAAATCGTTTATGGATAATACAACAACAACGCCAGAATATCTTTTCGAGAGCAGTTGGGAAGTATGTAATAAAGTTGGCGGTATCTATACCGTCCTTTCAACAAAAGCGCATACGTTGCAACGATCGTTTAAAGATAAGCTGATCTTTATAGGACCCGATGTGTGGACCGATACAAACGCTCCCGACTTTATTGAAGATGATGTTCTGTTTGCTGACTGGAAAACTTATACGAAGACCACAGAAAATCTGAAAGTGAAAGTAGGCCGATGGAATGTCCCGGGGACACCTCCCGTAATCTTAGTGGATTTCAAACCTTTCTTCAAAGAAAAAGATTCCTTTTTCTTCTCGATGTGGGAAAGTTTCCGAGTGGATTCGATCCATGCGTACGGTGACTACGACGAGTCTTGTATCTTCGCTTACGCGGTAGGTAAGGTCATCGAAAGTTTTTACCATTTTTACAAGCTGGAAAACAAAAAGGTTGCCGCTCTGTTCAATGAATGGATGCTGGGAATGGGTGCGCTCTACATCAAAAAACAACTCCCCGCCGTCGCAACGCTCTTCACGACACACGCCACATCCATCGGCCGTTCCATCGCCGGAAACAACAAAGCCCTGTATGCTTATATGGATGGCTACAACGGCGACCAGATGGCCGGGGAGCTGAATATGGAAGCGAAACATTCGTTGGAAAAACAGACAGCCTTGCATGTGGACTGCTTTACTACCGTGAGCGACATCACTGCCCGCGAGTGTAAACAATTGCTGGACAAAGCACCGGACATCGTCACGCCGAACGGCTTCGAGCCCAACTTCGTCCCGTCCGACAAAGAATACGACAAGAAGCGTATGGCAGCCCGCCGCGACCTGCTCAACGTCGCAGAGAAACTGCTCGGATGCTCCATCTCACCGGATGCTTTCCTGGTTTCAACCAGTGGTCGCTACGAATACCGCAATAAAGGTATCGACGTCTTTATCGAAGCAATGAACCGGGTACGCACTTCCGGCAGACTCCAGCGCGAAGTCGTCGCCTTCATCATGGTTCCGGCTTGGGTACGCGATGCACGTGCAGACCTGAAAGAAGTCATCGACAAGAATATCCGCACCACCTCCCCCATGCAAATGCCCTTCGTCACGCATTGGCTGAATCAGATGGAACAGGACAAGGTGCTGAACTATATCTCCCATGCCGGCTTCACCAATTCAGCGACCGACAAGCTGAAGATCATTTTTGTTCCTTGCTACCTGGACGGACGCGACGGTATCCTCAACAAACCCTACTACGATCTGCTGATCGGTATGGATGCGACCGTCTATCCCTCCTACTACGAACCCTGGGGATACACTCCGCTGGAAAGTATCGCATTCGGGATTCCGACCATTACCACCGATCTTGCAGGTTTCGGTCTATGGGCTAAGAAGCATGTGACAGGCAACAACATCAGTGAAGGCGTAGCCGTCGTGAACCGTGACGATTTTAATTATTTCGAAGTAGCAGATGCCATCACGTCTTCGATCCTGGCACTTGCAGGAAAGGACAAAAAGGAAACGGCAGAGATCCGGAAACGCAGTTTCTGCCTGGCTGCAAAAGCAGAATGGAGCAAATTCATTGTCTACTATGAAGAGGCTTTCAGAATCGCTTTGGAGCATGCAAGCAAAAGAAATAATTAAAATACGCTCATAATTAAACAGATAATCTCTATCTTTGCAACGTTTTAGGCAAAAAAGAGATGATACAATATTAAAATATAAATTGAAACATTTTAAACTTCACAATAATGAAAATCAAAGCGAATAACGCAAACAGCCCGATTTGGAAAGATGTTTATTCTCATTCTATGCTTCCCGAACAATTACAGCCGTTATACGAAATGGCTACAAACCTATGGTGGGTATGGAACCATGAAGGAGCCAAATTATTCGGTAAGATCGATTCTGAACTTTGGGCATCAACTGAAGGTAACCCAGTACTTTTACTTCAAAGTTTATCCTACAAACGTATTGAGGAAATTCTGGCAGATGATGTCCTGATGGCCGAAATCAAAGCTGTTTACTCAATATTCAAGGATTATGTAAATGTTAAGCCGGATCAGACAAAACCATCTGTTGCCTATTTCAGCATGGAATATGGTTTGACCAACGTGTTGAAAATCTATTCCGGCGGCCTGGGTGTACTGGCTGGTGACTATTTGAAAGAAGCCAGCGACAGCAACATCGACCTGACAGCAGTAGGTTTCTTGTATCGCTACGGTTACTTTACCCAGTCTCTGTCTATGGACGGACAACAGATTGCCAATTACGAACCGCAAAACTTCAACGCACTGCCCCTTACTCAGGTGATGCAGGCTAACGGCGAACCGATGGTATTAGAGGTTCCTTACCCCGGCCGCACCGTTTATGCGCACATCTGGAAAGTAAGCGTCGGACGCGTTCCTCTATATTTGATGGATACGGATATTCCCCAGAACAGCGAATGGGATCGCTCCATCACTCACCAGCTATATGGCGGCGATTGGGAAAACCGTATGAAACAGGAATATCTGCTGGGTATCGGTGGTATCCTGATGCTGAACAAATTAGGAATCAAGAAACAGATTTATCACTGCAACGAAGGACACGCCGCACTGATCAACGCGCAGCGTCTGGTAGACTTCATCCAAAACGACGGTCTGTCATTCAACCAAGCATTGGAAGTCGTACGCGCTTCCGCCCTATACACCGTCCACACACCGGTTCCGGCTGGTCACGACTACTTCGATGAAGGCCTGTTCGGCCGTTATATGGGTGAATTCCCCGGCAAGTTAGGTATCAGCTGGCAGGAATTTATCGACATGGGACGTGAAAATCCAGGTTCCAACGAGAAGTTCTCCATGAGTGTATTCGCTTTGAACACTTGCCAAGAAGCAAACGGCGTAAGCTGGTTGCATGGAAAAGTATCCCAGCGCATGTTCGCTCCGGTATGGAAAGGCTACTTCCCCGATGAGCTGCACGTAGGATATGTGACCAACGGCGTACATATGCCGACTTGGGCTTCTACCGAATGGAAACGTTTCTTTGCAGAACATTTCGACAAGAAGTTCTTCAAAGACCAGTCCAACAAGAAATACTGGGAAGCGATCCAGAATGTTGCCGACGAAGAAATTTGGTCTATCCGCAAGACATTGAAGAACAAACTGATTACATATATCAAGAATCAATACAAGACAAACTGGCTGAAAAACCAAGGAGATCCTGCAAAGGTTGTCTCTATCCTGGACAAAATCAACCCGAACGCCTTGCTGATCGGTTTCGGCCGCCGTTTCGCAACTTACAAACGTGCCCACTTGCTGTTCACAGATCTGGACCGTCTGGCCAAGATCGTAAACAACGAACAATATCCGATCCAGTTCGTATTCACCGGTAAAGCCCACCCGGCCGATGGTGGCGGACAGGGCTTGATCAAACATATTGTCGAGATTTCCCGCCGTCCGGAATTCTTAGGAAAGATCATCTTCCTGGAAAACTACGATATGCGTCTGGCTCGTCACCTGATCGCAGGTGTCGATGTTTGGTTGAACACTCCGACCCGTCCTCTGGAGGCATCCGGTACATCCGGCGAAAAAGCAGAGATGAACGGTGTCCTGAACTTCTCCGTATTGGACGGATGGTGGTATGAAGGTTATAAACAGGGTGCAGGTTGGGCATTGACCGACAAGCGTACTTACGAAAACCAGCAGTATCAGGATCAGCTGGATGCCGCTACTATCTACCACATACTGGAAACAGAGATTATCCCGACTTACTATGCAAGAAACAGCAAGGGCTACTCTCCCGAATGGATCCAGTACATCAAGAATTCGATGTCCGAAATCGCTCCCGACTATACGATGAAACGTATGTTGGACGACTATATCGACCGCTTCTACAACAAGTTGGCAACCCGTTCCGCTCACTTGCACGAAAACGGCTTTGCCGAAGCCAAAGCAATCGCTGCCTGGAAAGAAGAAGTGGCAGAACATTGGGATAGCTTCCAGGTAGAATCGTTTACATGCAGCCAGGACTTGGCTATCGACGGTCCGGTTGTCGGCAAAGAATATAACTTCAATCTGGTTATCGACCGCCATGAACTGAAAGGTATGTTGGGAGTAGAAATGGTTGTCACGAAAGAAAATCCGGATAACCATCAGTTGGAATTACTGGCGACAGAACAATTCAAGCTGATAAAAGAAGAAGGTTCCAAACTGTTCTTCGAACTGAAAACAGCTTCAAGCGAAGCAGGCCTTCACAAGATGGGCTTCCGCGTTTACCCTGTGAACAAAGAATTGCCTCATCGCATGGACTTCGCTTTCGTCCGCTGGATCCAGTTGTAATCAAGACAAGCAAAACAATAATTAAGAAAGAGGGTGTGCATGACACATCCTCTTTTTTTATGCAGATACTAAAGCTATGCTTTACAGTGGCTAACCCTATGAGTTACGAGCACTAACCAATAGGGTTACGGACACCGACCAATAGGGCCCCATACTGTCCGCTTGAAAGACAGAAAATCAAAAAAGGGAAGTCGCACGACAGGCAACTTCCCTTTTCAAGCTGATATAGATTTTTTTAGGTTTAGAAAGCGTAATCCAAACTTAAGCCAAACACTTTATTGGTACGGCTATAGACATTCGTACCGGGGAGATTTGTACCGCAATAATTCTCCGATTTCTTTGTATAATCATGATAATTTGTCCACATATACCCCACATTCAATGCCATCTTTTCGCTCAGCATCACCTTGGCTCCAAAGCCCAACGAATAAGAGTCACAGGAGAAACTAACATCACTTTGGAAATTATCAGACAAACCATAATCCGTAATTTGAGCGCCACCACTAATGGTCAATCTCTTGATCACGTCCCATTCAATACCAAATAGATACTCATTCGTACCTCTTTCCAATTCTTTCTGTTTTCCACCGGCCATGCCCGCTTTCTTGTCATCGAAGAAATGATACTCTACAGAAGCCTTCAACATGGGTAAAAACTGATAAGAGGCTGCCACCGAAAGCATGGAAGGAATATCGTTCGGCGTATTCACACCGTGCTTGTAAGGGCCGATCAAGTCTTCCGCACTATCAGGATAATCCAACTTCTTGGTATTGTTTTCGATGTTCAAGTTCGTCTTAAACTCATATTTAGCCCCGAAATTGAATTTACCGTATTTGACATCGACGCCCAAGACCGGTGTCAGCCCCCAACCAGTCTGATCGCAATCCAAAGCCAAATTCATCAAGTCTGTTCCACCAAAATCCTTTTTCAGCTTCGCATCCAGATACCCGTCATAGTTTCCTGAAAAATAGTTCATCCGGCCTCCGGCAAAGGCAGAAAGCCAATCCGTGATCTTGTATGACAAGCCAAGTTGCAGAGAATAAATATACTGTTTTCCGTCCATCGCACTGTTAATAGTATACATATCCGGCGTAACGATGGGACTTTTACCGCCCGTCTTTATATACTTCCCCAAACTTTCCTGGAATATACCAGCCATAGCTGCCGATTCGAACATCGGCAGGCCATCGTCAAACGATGCCTTACCGCCCCCACCCGTAATGGCAAAGAAACCGGAGATGGTCCAATCACCTTTTTTGTAAGCCGCAAAAACACTCGGAATCACAGGAGCGGCCGCCTTTCCTTTGTAATATTTTTTATAGGGAACATCGCTTACTGTCGGCACTTTATTTACAGGGTCGAAGCCACTGTATGTACCGAAAGAGGCATCGATATCCCGGGTCTGGAAAGCACTTTGGATACTCACACCTACACGGAAACCATCGGTCGGCAAGAAAGAAAGACCCGCCGGGTTAGACAAAGCACCATCTATATCAATTGCAGCACCTCGCGAAAGTGACCTTAAAAAGGCTGCATGCTGATTCGTATTCGTCAAATATCCACCAGCGAAAGAAACCAAAGGCATCATCATCAATGCCGCACCTACTACTACTTTTTTCTTCATGTTTTACTTTTCTTAATTACAAAACGGCGGCAAAGATAAATACTTTTTTCAAACATTGCACACTTTTAATGAAAATGTGCCGCACAAAATCACACATATTGTGCAATATATATTCTTCCCAATTGTCAACAATCAATTGTCAATTGTCAACAAAAAAGGTATCTTTGCACCCGAAAAGGAATGTCTCCTTTTCCGTGTGCTTGCTAAACCACGTACTAAAAACAAGAAAGATATGAAACATAAAAAAGAAGCCGCTTTGGTATGCTTCTCCGGTGGACAAGACTCCACGACCTGCCTGTTCTGGGCCAAGAAGCACTTTTCTCGCGTAGAAGCCGTATGTTTTACATACGGGCAAAAACATTCCCTGGAAATAGAGGTTGCACGAAAAATTGCAGCCGATGCCGACGTTCCCTTCCAACTGTTGGACGTGTCGTTGATCAGCCAGCTCGACCCGAACTGTTCGCTGACAAACACCGGCATTTCAATGGATCAGGAAAAACCGGCAGACAGCTACCCGAACACCTTCGTTCCGGGACGTAACATGGTATTCCTGACCTTCGCAGCAATCCTGGCACGCAGCAAAGGAATCTTCAACTTGGTAACCGGAGTGTCGGAAGCCGATTTCAGCGGTTATCCCGATTGCCGCGATACATTCGTCCGCTCCCTCAACGTCACCCTGAACCTGGCGATGGACGAACAGTTCGTGATCCACACGCCCCTGATGGACCGGGACAAAAGCGAAGTGTGGGAACTTGCGGACGAATTAGGAGTCTTCGACCTTGTACGGACCCAGACCCTCACCTGCTACAACGGCATCATGGCAGAAGGCTGCGGCCATTGCCCCGCCTGCAAACTACGCCGCGAAGGTTTGGAGAAATATTTAAAAAGACGCCGATAAACCATCGTTTACAAGAATAACAAAAAGACATCATGGATACAAGAAAAGATGAAAACGAACTACATCTGTTAGGCGGTTCAACCGTATACAAACAGGACTATGCCCCGGAAGTACTGGAAGCGTTTACAAACAAGCATCCGGACAATGATTACTGGGTACGCTTCAACTGTCCGGAATTTACAAGCCTCTGTCCGATCACCGGCCAGCCGGACTTTGCAACCATCTACATCGATTATATTCCCGATATAAAAATGGTGGAAAGCAAGAGCTTGAAATTATATCTGTTCAGTTTCCGCAACCACGGGGCTTTCCATGAGGATTGTGTCAATATCATCATGAAAGACCTTATCCGCCTGATGGCTCCAAAATACATCGAAGTAACCGGTATCTTCACTCCGCGCGGCGGAATCAGTATTTACCCGTATTGCAATTACGGCCGGCCGGGCACTAAATATGAGAAGCTGGCAGAACAACGGCTTTTCAACCATCATGCGAAATAAAAAAGCACGCACAGCTTTTCCATTAACCAGCCAATTAGATGTAAGCGTATTTTATCCTCGACAACGCCAGGAACCGAATACACTTACATCTATTTTTTATTTCTTAATTTCCTGTTTTCGATTTTATAGTCTTAATTAATCCATTACCTTTGCAAGCAATAAATTCTAAACCTATATATAAAACAATTTAGACCATGAACAAAAGCATTACAATGAAGACTGCTTTGGCAGCATTGGCTTGTACAGCTTGTGTCAGTGCAAGCGCACAAAAACAGTACCCCGAACAGGAAAAAATGAAACCGGGAATGTCTGAATACTGGACTCCGCAACCGAAAGTAGTCACTCCGGGTGACATCAAGACAAACAGCGCCCCTTCCGATGCCATCGTCCTGTTTGACGGAAAAGACCTTTCCGCTTGGCAAAACGCTAAGGGCGGCCCCGCCGAATGGATCGTAAAAGACGGCGTTTTCACTGTAGACAAGAAGAAAGGCGACATCCTGACAAAACAGAAATTCGAGAACTTCCAGTTGCATATCGAATGGTGCGTACCGGAAAACATCACCGGCACAAGCCAAGGACGCGGCAACAGCGGCATCTTCCTGCAAGACATGTATGAAATCCAGGTGCTGGATTGCTATAACAACGAAACCTACGTGAACGGACAGACCGGCAGCGTTTACAAACAGACGCCTCCTTTGGCAAATGCCATGCGCAAACCGGGAGAATGGAATGTCTACGATATTATCTATTCCGCTCCTATCTTCAAGGAAGACGGCACTTATCGTGTTCCGCCGCGCGTTACGGTCATCCAGAACGGCATCGTATTGCAGAATAACACGACTATCCTGGGTACAACGGAATACATCGGTTTCCCGAAAGTCGTAAAACACGGAGCAGGCCCGATCCGTTTGCAGTCTCATGGCGACCCCAGCGAACCGATCAGCTTCCGTAATATTTGGATCAGAGAAATGTAAATTCAGGTGAAAGGTGAAAGGTGAAAGTTAAAAAGAAATATAAATCAAACTTTTAACTTTCAACTTTCACCTTTCAACTATTTAGTCAAGTGTCAGATTAAACTCGTCTTTCAACTTAGCCAAAACCGGATTTATGTTTAGTAGGTGTTCATACTTCTCTGCTGATGTATAGGCCAAATGTTTTTGGTTCGTTTCATCTATACGGACACGCATCTGAATACGGGTATTCTTCAACTGCATCCGCAGATAACTCAATATATCGATACAATTATTCGTCAACTCATCCTGTTGGCCGGGGTTATGCACACAGACTTCAAAATAATAATTATCCTGCAAGACCGGCTTGCAATTGATCATCGTATTTTTCAGATATACCTTCTTGTCGATAGCGGAAGCATACGCATCCCAATAATGAACCAATGCTTCCTGGCTGAAAGGACTTTGCATTTCCTGTACCACGGTAGCAGTCTGTGTCACAGCCTGCGCTTTCGGATGCTCTACGCCAATCTCCTTAATGGATGTACCGAACTGGGGCGGACGCGCCACTCTCTTGGGCGCCGATGCCGGAGGGGCCTGCGGAATAAGAGTCGGAGAAGGCGGCACATGAGTGGAAACGACCTGCTGGCGGGGAGTCGCTCCGGTCATTTCCTGCGGAGATTGTACCGGACGTTGCAAAGGAGGGGCAGATTGTACGGTATATGTCTGCTGAGCCGTTACAACCTGTCCTGATTGAGCAGGGGCCTGGCCCGGCCCGTTGGATGCTATCGGCTCAATCAGCCCTTTTTTTTTATCATCGGCCGGTTGTCCGGCACTGCTTAACTGACAAAGCTGGATAAGCGTAAGTTCCAACAACAGGCGCTTATTCCGGCTGGCCCGGTAATTCAGGTCACATGTATTTGCCAGCTCGATCGCCTTGAACAACAACCCGTCGGAACAGCGCTTCGCCATCTCCTTATAACGTTCACGGATAGAAGCGCCGACCTCGAACAGGATCAAAGTAGCCTCATCCTTGCAGACCAGCAAATCACGGAAATGCGATGCCAGGCCAGTTATGATATTCTGCCCGTCAAATCCTTTGCTCAATATATCGTTCAAGATCAGGATGGCAGACCGGACGTTCCCGGAAAGCATCGCATCCGTCAACCGGAAATAATATTCGTAATCCAGGACGTTCAGGTTATCGATAACAGCCTGATAGGTAATATTCCCATTTGTAAAACTGACTACCTGGTCGAAGATGGACAACGCGTCGCGCATACCGCCATCCGCTTTCTGGGCAATCACATTCAGGGCTTCCGGTTCAGCCGTCACTCCTTCGCAGGAAGATACGTATTCCAGATGCTCCACCATATCGGCAATCGAGATACGCGAAAAGTCGTATATTTGGCAACGGGACAGGATGGTCGGCAACACCTTATGCTTCTCCGTCGTAGCCAGAATGAACAAAGCATGATGGGGCGGTTCCTCCAATGTTTTCAGAAATGCATTGAAAGCCGCCGAACTCAACATATGCACCTCATCGATAATAAAGACCTTGTATTTTCCGATAGGAGGCGGAATGCGCACCTGGTCGATCAGGGCACGGATGTCATCGACCGAGTTGTTGGAGGCGGCATCGAGTTCATGGATATTATAAGAACGCTGCTCGTTGAAGGCCTTGCAGGATTCGCATTCGTTACAGGCTTCCCCGTCGGCAGTCGGATTCAGACAATTGATCGTCTTGGCAAAGATACGGGCACAAGAAGTCTTGCCCACTCCACGGGGACCGCAAAAGAGGTAGGCATGAGCCAGCTTGTTACTCTGTATTGCATTCTTAAGTGTAGTTGTCAAGGACTTCTGTCCTACCACACTACGAAAAGTAGAAGGACGGTATTTCCTTGCCGATACAATATAATTATCCATTCTCTGCTTTTTTATTAACAAGACAAAGATAAACAAAATAATTCATTTACCTTTGCAAAAACGAAGTTCCTATGTCACGCATAAAAGACTTTTACAACAAGTATCTATCCAGGATCAATGCCTACTGGCTGGTAACCATCGTGTTCTTCGCCCTGACATTCGTAATGGGCGATAGCAGTCTGTACAAGCGTTATACATACGATGAAAAGATTCGTAGCCTGGAAAAGGAAATCAAGCATTACCAGAAGGAGATCGAAATCAACAGCAAAAAGCTGAACGATCTGCATACGGATAAGGAAGGACTCGAACGCTTCGCCCGTGAAGAATATTTCATGAAAAAGCCGAACGAGGATGTATATATTATTAAGAACAAATAAATGAACGAAAAAGCAAGAACGATCGTTTTCAATATCTCCGCCCTGCTGCTGCTCGCCGGTGCGGGATTATATCTGGCATTGCCGGTTGCAGCTCCTTACCTGTTCGCCGTCGGGGCTGCCGGTATAACAGTCTGTTACCTGACAATGCCTATCAAGGATATGGATTTTCGCAGGCGCAGATTGCACCGCTACAACATATTTGCCGGGTTGCTGTGCATATTCACCTCCGCCCTGATGTTCAGCGGACGGAAAGAATGGATGATTTGCCTGACCATTTCAGCCCTGCTTCAGTTATACACGGCATTTGTCACCCCTAAAAAAGAAAACTAAAAACGAAAAATACCTACATATAGTTAGAAGTATTGTCTAAATTACAATTACAGGGACAATAAAATTACCTAAAATCCGCGATTGATGCGCTTTCTATTTATAAGGAACTTTGCAGCGTTTTATTAACGATACAAAACTCTTTATAAATTGAAAGCGACTATTCTAAAAATTTCCGGCTTATTCATATTCCTCTTGGCTGTAATATCCGCCTCCGCTCAGGACAGGGCGATGATCTCAGGTAAAATCATATCTACGGAAAAAGAAACCGTTGATTTCGCAACGGTCTACCTAAAAGGTACCACATACGGCGGAACAACCAACGAACAAGGTATTTACCATCTGAAAGCTCCGGCTGGCGACTACACGTTAGTCGTATCTGCCATCGGTTACAAGACTGTTGAGAAACCGGTGAAACTTACCGGTGGAGAAAGGACCAGGCAGAATATCACCATCACTCCGCAATCGACGGAGCTGGACGAAGTGGTCGTTGTCTCAAACGGAATAAGCCGTTTGAAACGTTCGGCATTCAATGCCGTAGCACTCGATACGAAAGAACTGCAAAATTCCAACAAAAGCCTGAGCGAGGCACTGGCGAAAGCTCCGGGAATGAAGGTTCGTGAATCCGGGGGTGTCGGTTCGGACATGCAACTTACGCTGGACGGTTTCAGTGGCAAGCACGTAAAAATATTTATCGACGGCGTGCCGCAGGAAGGTGTGGGAAGTTCGTTCGGGCTGAACAACATCCCGGTCAACTTTGCCGAACGCATCGAAATCTACAAAGGCGTGGTTCCGGTAGGCTTCGGTACGGATGCAATCGGAGGCGTGATCAACATCATCACTAAAAAGAAGCGGGACAGATGGTTTTTAGATGCCTCCTATTCCTATGGCTCTTTCAATACGCACAAGTCTTACGTGAATTTCGGACAGACGTTCAAAAACGGATTCACCTACGAAATCAATGCTTTCCAAAACTATTCGGATAATGATTACTACGTGAACGCTCCGGTAGAAAACTTCGAAACCGGAAGCATCGACAGAAGCAAGAAGGAACGGGTGAAACGTTTCAACGATACCTACCACAATGAAGCCGTCATCGGCAAACTGGGGATCGTAGACAAGAAATGGGCGGACCGCCTGCTGCTGGGTTTCACCTACTCCAATATGTACCAGGACATACAGACTGGTGTACGCCAGGAAATCGTTTACGGGCAAAAACACCGCAAAGGGCACTCTCTGATGCCCTCACTGGAATATGGCAAACGCGATCTGTTCACAAAAGGGCTGGACATCGTGTTGACAGCCAACTACAATAAAAACCAGACAACCAACGTAGACACCTCTTCTTATGAATACAACTGGCGTGGAGAAAAGCACCTGATGAACTCCGCCGGAGAACAGTCAAGACAGCATTCACGGGCAGACAACAATAACTGGAACGGCACATTGACACTCAATTACCGGGTCGGTAAAATGCATACATTTACCTTCAATCATGTGCTGAACACTTTCCATCGCTCCAATACCTCCCTGCTTGCAGCCGAAGAGATGAAAAGCGCCATTGCCAAAGAAACCCGTAAAAACATTTCGGGCCTTTCCTACCGATTGATGCCGTCCGAACACTGGAACTTTTCCGCTTTCGGAAAATACTACAACCAATTTGTAGCAGGCCCGATGGCAACATCAAGCACGCAGGACGAATACGTACGCAAAACACGTTCTGTCAACTCATTCGGATACGGGGCGGCCGGAACCTACTTCATCTTGACAGACCTGCAAGCCAAGCTGTCTTACGAAAAAGCTTATCGCCTGCCGACCATCGAAGAGATGTTCGGTGACGAAGACCTGGAAATGGGCGAACTGAGTATCCGACCGGAAAATAGCGACAATATCAACCTCAACCTGAGCTACAACAAGACATTCGGAAAACATACCTTGTATGTGGAAGGTGGAGTGGTCTACCGCAATACGAAAGATTACATACAACGTAACATCACAGACTTGAGTGGCGGCAAGCAAGCGGCAACCTATATCAACTACGGCAAAGTCGAGACAAAGGGATTTAATCTGTCCATCCGCTACAACTTCGCAAACTGGGTGAGCGTAGGCGGTAACTTTACCCAAATGGACGTACGCGACAAAATGAAAACCTCCATTACCAGCAGTGCCGAAAACCTGGCCTATGGAGAACGGATGCCTAACCTTCCCTACCGGTTTGCGGATTCCGACATATCGTTCTACTGGCGTAACCTTTGGAAAAAAGGTAATGTGCTGACTGTTACTTACGACAATCAATACCTGCATAGCTTTACTTACTATTCGTCTGCTATCGGATCGAAAAACAATGACTATGTCGTACCGAATCAGTTCTCTCACAATTTAGCCCTTTCCTACAGCCTTCAGAACGGACGGTACAACGTGTCGTTGGAGTGCCGCAACTTTACAAACGAAAACTTGTACGATAATTTTAGTTTGCAGAAAGCCGGACGCGCTTTCTACGGTAAAGTAAGAGTTTATTTCGGAAATTAATTCAATTATCACAGTTACTAAATATAAATACATTTATTGCAAGATGAAAAAGAATCATTTATTAACCGGTATTGCCGCAGTTATGCTGACGGGTGGACTGTTTACTTCCTGTAGTGACAACGAGATCCCGGCACCGGACGAAGGAGGAAAAGGTGAAACAAAAAACACATTCGTAATCCCTGCTTCTACAACGGCATCCGGAAATACGACCAACGTACTGCTTACAGCCGAGAGTGTGGACGAAGGGACCATCACGACATTGAACAACGGCCTCGTGAATGACGGAGCCACACAATGGGTTTTCTATAAAGACCAGTATTTGTACGGCCTGACTTACAATCAGGGAAATGCCGGGGACACACGCTCGTATATCCTGAATGCGGACGGAGAACTTGAAACCCGCTCACAAAGCTATAAGGTCAAACGATTTACGACTTACGGCATTTATGACAAGTATATCATGACTCTTTCTTCGGGTGACGGTCCGACGGAATGGGCGGACGAGAACGGCTACGTCCCCCAGTCATTCCTGGTCTCTCTTTTAGATGTCGCAGCCGAGACAAAAACGGACAACGACACAAAGAACAAAGCCTACCTGTCCGAAAACTTCCTGGGCAATGGCGAATATGTAACGCTGGCAGGTATCTTGGAACATAACAGCAAGATCTATAGCGTAGCCGTACCGATGGGATTAAGCCAGTATGGGACAAAAGACGGAAACGGGAAATGGATTCTGCCGGGTAACGAAGACTTGGTGAAAACCGAATCCGGTGGTTCGAACAGTAGCGCTTACGAAAAAGACGAGCTATTGTGGACACAGTATCCGAATTCCTGTTGGGTCGCCATCTTCGACGATGAAACATTTACAAATAAGAAAATCATCAAGACTGATAAAATCAGTTACGCTTGCGGCCGTTTCAAATCGCAATATTACCAGATGATCTGGGCCGCCGATAATGGCGACATCTATGTATTCTCACCATCATATGCCAAAACGATGACCGACCCGCGCCAACAAACCAACTTGCCGGCCGGTGTGGTGCGCATCCCGAATGGAAGCGAAGATTTCGACGATTACTACTGCAACCTGGAGGCACAGAGCAACGGCAACTCCTTCCTTCGCAGCTGGCATATAACAGAAGATTATTTCTTGTTGCTGATGTATGACCGTGGCCGTATTCAAAGCCGGAGCCGAAAAATTGACTTACGTGAGCGGACTTCCTTCAACCGATATAATTTCCGGTTTCGGAAACACGATACATGTTGAAAACGGCAAGGCTTACATCGCTGTAACGACAACCGACGGGAACCCAGCAATCTACAAGATCGACCCGGTTAACGCCAATGCTACAAAAGGTGTAACAGTCGAAGCAACCCAAATAACCGGTATCGGCAA
>NZ_MNQY01000145.1:0-28355 GCF_001915675.1 Parabacteroides sp. merdae-related_45_40
GTATACATCCATTCGATAGTGTCTTCGTATGTCTTGCCGTCTTTGCTTGCAACGGTCTTCACAATGTTCTTTCCGTCTGCCAAGGTGACATTGTCTATAATATAATGTACGTCTGTATAACCTTTATGGATACCGGACAACTCTTGGCCGTTCAAGAAAACTTTAGGTTCTCCGATATTAGAATAAACGGTGATAGAAGTGACTTTCTTTTCGCGATCCACATTCCGGCGCTGTGTCAAGTACAAGACAGGATCTTCACTCCAGTTCGCCTTGTACCAGAAATAAGAGTCTTTCTTCGTCTTGCGGTCAAAAGTGACCATGCCCTTCATGTTACGGGCGGGAAGATCGCCGCGATTAGCCAGCGGAGTGGCAAAATCGAAAGTGTTCCACAAATAAGAAGCGACAATATACGGATGCTTGGCGATCACGCTCCACTGGTATTCGTGTGTCTTCGTCTGAAAAGTTTCCGGATAGAAAGGTTTCGTCCAATTCAGTGAATTGTCCAGATATTCGGTCTGATGGACAATGTTGGCGTCGGCTCCATACTCCGTCAGCATCAATTTCTGATCCGGATAGTTCTTTTCCAAGCCTTCTACCCACGGTTCGATATCCTGCAATTTCTTTTCGTACCAGCCGAAATAACGATTCATTCCCTGTATGTCAGCATTCAAGTTGACCGGATGCTCCATGTGCCCGTAGCCATTTACCGAAACAGTGTAACGGTCGGGGTCTTCCGTCTTCGCAAGATCATGCAAGGATCGGGTCAATTCTTTTGTATATTCGTGCGGATGATAGACTTCGTTATGTAGCCCCCAAACATAGATGGACGGATGGTTGAAGCTCTGGCGGATCAGTTCGCGGAGTTGGTTACGGGCGTTCTCGGCTTCCTGTCCGGAGACACGGTTCACGAAAGGAATCTCCGCCCAAATGATCAATCCTAAGCTGTCACAACGCGAATAAAGGTAATCTGATTGCTGATAATGAGCAAAACGGACGGTTGTCGCACCGATATCCATAATAGTAGCCAGGTCGAAGTCATGATTTTCATTCTTCAACGCACTACCCAGCCCCCACCAGTCCTGATGGCGGGTAACACCGTACATCGGATATTTCTCGCCATTCAGATAGAACCCTTCGCCTGCAACAATCTCGTATTTGCGCAAGCCTAAGGGCTGTACCACTTCATCTATCACTTTCCCATTCCGGATCAGGCGACTCACGATCTTATATAAATAAGGATTCTTCCGCCCTTGCCACAATGTAGGATTCTTGATCTTGAAATCGGCTTCGAACGACTGTACGCCCTGCGGTGTCAGGTCAAACGAGCGGCTCTGGGTTGCTACCAGTTTCCCTTCTTGATCATAAATCGTATTCTGTAAGGTGAGCGGAGCCGGTTGCAACGTTCCATTATCCAACTTCACTTTCACTTTTACATCCGCTTGCTTTTTGGAAACATTCTTCTGGGTGATGTAGACACCGGAAGAAGCACAATCGGTCACGCAGATATTATAAGGCTCTGTCACGATCAACCAAACCGGACGGTACATCCCGCCATAAACGCCGAAAAGCACATGATTGATAGGAATCACGTCCGGACGTGACGCATTGTCGGCTTTCACTATGATCTCGTTATCCGCCCCCGGTTTCAGCGCCGTACCGATCTCGCATGAAAAAGCAGAGTAGGCTCCTTTATGAGTTGTCACAAGAGAACCGTTCACATACACCTCCGCAACAGCTCCCACACCTTCGAAACGCAGGAAGACGCGTTTGTCCTTCAGTTCAGCAGGAAAGAAATAGTGCTTTTTGTAGTAGGCAGATCCTTCGTAGAATTGGTCATACTGTGTCTGCATATCTTTTGCATTCCACGTGTGAGGAATCTCGACCTCGGTCCATCCACTCTCCCATTTCGGCGCATTAACGGCCAGTTCCTTACCTGCCGGCGCTTTCTTAAATACCCAACCGGAATTAAACGGCTCGACAATCCGGCCTTCGGCCTGCATCACCAAACTGAAACAGACCAGCAACAAGGTTAAACTCAATACTCGTTTATTCATGATGTTTTAATTGATTGAGTTACAAAAATAGGTTTATCAACTTGTTTAACCGTGTAAAATCATCTCAATCCTGTTCAAGATCGTCTCCAAATCACTATCTTTGCGGTATAAAAGATATACAGTCATGCGTCTTTACTCATAAACCATGAAACTACGGATGATAAAAAGATTCTATACCGCATTCACTATATATATTATGGTTATGCTATATACACCTCCTGTATATAGCATAAATTTCTTCTTCTCCCACCTGGGAGTAGAAGACGGCCTGTCGCAAGTTTCCGTTCTTGATATTTTCCAGGATTCGGACGGTTACATCTGGTTCGGGACGCGCAACGGCGCGAACCGCTATGATGGCTATGAATTCGTTATCTACCAAAACGAAGTCAACAATAATGCAACATTAACAGACAACTACATTCGGGGATTTGCCGAGGACAACCGGAAGAATATTTGGATCGCAACTTCGAACGGGATCAACTGTATCGATTATAAAACCAAAAAGATAACCCGTTTTTACCCCAAAAGCATCAACAAGGAATGCACCACCAATATCATCAACCGCCTATTAAAACATTCGGACGGGAATGTCTATGCTTTCTGCAACCGATCCGTATTCAAATGCAGTATGAACCAGACGGTCGAAACGGTCTTCCCCGACATAGCAATCCCTTCACCAACCTATTCCGTAGCACAGGCTCCGGACAAGGACATTTATATCGGAACGGAGAGCAACGGCTTGTACATTTATTCCGAAAACTGGAAACTAAAAAAACACGTACCCATCGACGGTATCATTGCAACCATATTACCAGACAACAACGGGGATATATGGCTGGGACTAGACGAAACCGGAATTTGCCTCTTCAACAAAAACAAACAGACCTTTACATGGTTGCACAAGGATAACACCAACCTCAATAACAACTCGATACGCACATTCGTTTCCTACGGCGACAGTTCCATTCTGGTCGGAACATTCCGGGGATTAAACATACTGAATAAAAAAGAACTCACCATCACTCCTGCCAATATCAATATCGCCGGGAAAGGAGGCCTGAGCCACTACTCCATCCACAGCATGCTGATCGACAAGGATCAGACACTCTGGATCGGGACCTATTCAGCAGGAGTCAATTATCATAGTCCCTTTTACAGGCCGGTTTCCTATATCACGCCAAACGAATATGCCGGCATCATCGGCAAAGGTCAACAAGACAAGGACGGGAACATGTGGTTTGCAACAGAAGGTGCAGGATTGTTTTACTATAACCCGGAAAACGGGCGACAACAGCTTTATCCCATCAAACCTCTTCACGAAGGGAATTATGAGATTAATATCATCAAATCGATCCTGATACAAGGAGACTCGATCTTGTGCTCTACCCATTTCGGGTCAGTCTATTTGTTTTCCATTCGGGATAAACAGTATAAAAAGCTATACGACTTCCTGCACAACGACATTTTCTCCCTATACATCGATAAAAGCAAACGGCTCTGGATACCGACAAACAGCAGCCAGAACTTAGTGATGGTCGACAAAGGAAAGCAAACCAATCGGTTCATGGCCAACGGCATTTCCCGCTCTTTCAAATGGGTTACTGTTATCCATGAACTTGAACCAGAGCTGTTTTTGTTCGGTACATTGTCTGACAGCCTTTACCTGTACGACATGAAGAAAGAAACCGTCCGCAACCTTTCCACCGAACTGCAACCGGATCCCAAATTCGAAAAGTTGGGAAATATCACGGCCATTACGCAGGACAATGAAGACTACGTCTGGATTGCGACCAATAAAAACGGCTTATACCGCCTGAACCGGAACCTGAAATTGGCCAAACACTATCAGAAAAAGGACGGGCTGTCCGACAGCTATATTAACTCACTTACAATCGACCAACACCAAAATATCTGGGTAACGACAGGAAAATCCATATATAAACTGAATCGCACAACCGATACTTTCAGTGAAATGAGAATAGCCGATACTCCGGCAATGGAGTTTACACGATTTTCAGGCAACAGCATTTCTGCCGACGGCAGCATCTATTTCCCCGGAGACAAAGGGGTCCTTTTCTTCAATCCGGACAAGATCATGGTGAATCCCAACATTCCGCCCGTAGATATCACTTCCCTGATTGTAAATAATAAAGACGACGTGACTGGAAACATTGAGGACGGGGAGATTACGCTCACTTCCGATCAGAATAACATCACGTTCAGATACACGGCGTTAAACTTTATCCATTCCGAACGGAACCAGTATGCCTACAAGCTGGAAGGAGCCGATCCGGCATGGCACATGGTCGGAAACCGACGGGAGGCTTATTACAGCAACTTGGCTCCCGGCACCTATACATTCCGGATCAAAGCCTCAAACAACGACAACATATGGAATCCCGAAGAAGCAACACTACGCATCACAATCGATCCGCCTTTCTACAAGACTTGGTGGGCTTACCTCTTATACTTTTGTATAATCACATTCGTCATCGTGAGAATCATTCGTCATCAGCACGATAAACACGAACGGGAACGGGAACTTCGCTACAAACAGATGGAGCAGGATAAGGTCAACGAATTGCATGAGGAACGGATGCGCATGTTCACCAATTTCTCACATGAACTGCGTACTCCCCTGACGCTCATCATTAACCCGCTAAACGACCTGATGCAGTACGTATCTTTCTCGCCTGAAATAAAGGAGACACTTCAGTTGATCAAAAAGAATACCGGACGGATGTTGCTCTTAGTCAATAATCTGATGGATATACAAAAATACGAAGCGGGCAAAACAGTCCTACAAAAGACCAGTTTCAATTTCTCCTCCTTTATCCGCGAGATGTATCACTCTTTCGAGAGCGTGGCTGACAACCGGGAGATCCGTTTCGTGTTGGACAACGAGCTACCGGAAACATATAAGGTTTGTTTTGACGAAGCGGAGATCGAAAAGGTATTCTTCAACCTGCTCTCCAATGCCTTCAAATTTACACCTTCGGAAGGACAGGTGACCATCCGTGTCAACACGGTCACACAGGCGGAATGTGAACTGCTCCCCCATTTCCCGGCTCAATACAGCTCCATCCTGATAGAAGCTGGATACCTGTTTATCGAGGTGATAGACACCGGAAAAGGTTTCAGCGAACAGGAAGCAGAAAAGATTTTCGAACCTTTCTATCGTTCACAAGAAGATATACACCGGCAGATTTCCGGTACAGGTATCGGGCTCAGCTTGACACGCTCCATCATTTTGCAGCATAACGGTTGCATCTGGACCGAAAGTTCAGAAACGGAAGGCATCCGCTTTATGTTCCTTCTTCCCGACACCGAAAAACAGGAAGAAGGGGAGAACGAATCTCCCGTCCTATCCAAGTCCGCCGAAATCAGTAAAAAGTTCGATTTGCTGGTCGAAGAGACCCAGAACAAAAATAAGCAGACGGTTTTGCTGGCCGATGACAATCAGGAAGTGCTTCAATATCTGGAACAACAGCTCAGCCTTGATTATATCGTGGTTAAGGCTTTCAATGGCAAAGAGGCATTGGCGATGATTGAGGAGTCATATCCCCATATTGTCATCAGCGACATCATGATGCCAGAAATGAACGGGCTCGAACTTTGTAAACGTATCAAGGAAAACCAGAACTACTGCCATATACCGGTTATCTTGCTTACCGCCAAGTCAATGATATCACAGATCGAGGAAGGCCTAGATGCCGGCGCAGACGACTATATCGTCAAGCCTTTCCAGATATCTTTACTCAAAGCCCGTATCCGGAACCTCCTTTCCCTACGCGAGAAAATGAAGACGATGTATGGGGAAACATTTTCCCTCAAACAGTTTGGAGTGGAAGAGCCAAAAGAGCACGATGATTTCCTCACTCGGTATATTGAGATTGTAAAAGCCAATATATCGAATCCCGAACTTGATGTATCAGTCATTTATGAGGCATTGGGAATGAGCCGGACTAACTTTTACAGGAAAGTAAAGACCGTAACCGGACTTTCTCCCATCGAGTTGATTAAAAATATCCGTCTGGAGGCAGGTGCAAAACTTTTAAAGGAATCGGACATGAATATTTCCGAAATAGCCCAGCACATCGGTTTTAGTAGCCGTTCGTATTTCGCCCGCAGCTTCAAGGCTGTCTATGGAATGTCACCGACAGAATATCAGGAAACAAAATCTCAAGACTAAGAATGCATCTATCAAAATTCATCAAAATAAATGTTTTTTAGCACGTTGGTATATTTTTATCCCCTTTTGGAATAAAAATACACGTGCTTGGCTTGCATCTTTCATTCTTTTGACATAAAAAACAAATAGAATCGACAAGTTAATTATTAATTGTTTAATGTGCTAATAAATTATGAAAGGCATGAACAGACAACTACGAGGGAATTTGCCTCCCAATGAAAAGGCAAACGGGAAGAATCGGTTTCTTTCCTTATTATTACTCTTTATGGCGTTTATATCCGTACAGGTATATGCGCAGGACGTCAAAGTTTCCGGTACGGTTATCGCGGAAGCTGACAAATTTCCGATTATCGGGGCTAACATTGTTGTAAAGGGTACGACGATCGGTACTGTTACCGATATAGATGGTAATTTCTCCCTTGACGTTCCCCAGAACTCGACAATCGCTATCTCTTACATCGGTTGTGAAACGCAAGAAATCAAGATTACAGGAGCAAAAACATTGAACATTGTTCTAAAAGACAATGCGATCGGTTTGGACGACGTTGTCGTTATCGGTTACGGTTCGCAACGCAAATCAGACTTGACGGGCGGTATCGTGGCTGTTGGCGAAGAAAAACTCCAGATGGTTACGACAAACAATTTGATGGATAAATTGGCCGGACAAATCCCTGGTATGAACGTGACAACCAGCAACGCCAAACCTGGTGAAGACCAGTCTTTGCGTGTCCGCGGTGAAAATTCGTTGAGTGCGGACAATTCTCCGCTGATCGTCATGGACGGTATCCCTTACAGCGGATCTTTAGGTGACATTGATCCGGATATCATCGAGAATATGTCTGTATTAAAAGATGCATCTTCAGCTGCCATTTACGGTTCACGCGGTGCAAACGGCGTAATCCTGATTCAGACCAAAAAAGGTAAAAAAGGAGCACCAACAGTCTCATATAAAGGACAAGTCGGCATGCAACAAGCACAACATCGTATCGATATGATGAAAGGAGCCGAATATGTAAAATACACACAAGACTACAACCGCATGAAATACGGTTATTCTGGAGATCAACTCGATCCGCTTGTACTTTTGAATCCGAGTGAACGTGCGAACTATCAGAACGGTTCTGAGTTGGACTGGCAAGACATCATGTTCCGTAATGCTTTAACCACCAGTCATCAGATCAGCATTTCCGGAGGGACGGAAGCTACAACCTATATGGCATCAATCTCTCACTTAAGAGAAGATGGCGTTATGGAAAACACAGGTTTAAAACGTACTAACATCGCATTGAACATTACACAGGTTTTAAATAAATGGTTAACTGTCGGAATGGGAACGCAAGCGATCCAAAAAGAATTCGGCGGAGAGCAACCTTATTTGGAGGCTGGGTTGAAAATGAGTCCTTATGGCATTTATAAAGATGAAAATGATCGTTACGTTGACTATCCAATGGACCAAACTTTGTTCTACAATCCAATGGCCAATATTGATGCGACGAACGACAAAACAAATCGTAATGTATTCATTTCAACTTTTGCAGAAATTCAATTCCCGATTGACGGTCTGTCATTCCGTACAAACTTCGGTTACAACTACCGCAATAATTTTGTAGGATCTTATTACGGAAGAAATACTCTTTCGGGTAAAAAGGTGAATGGTTCCGCTTCTATAGAGAATATCCACTATTATGATTACACATGGGAAAATCTCTTGAAATATAATAAGACATTCGGTTTGCATAAAATTGATGCCACCGCCTTGTTCAGTATGCAGGAAACAACCAAAAAGGAAGCAAAAGAATCAGGCGAAAGTTTTGTAAACGACGATTCCGAATACCACAATATGGCTGGTGCCGAGAAAAATAAAGAAATCACATCCAAACTGACAGAAACGGCAATGCTGTCTTATATGTTACGTTTGAACTATTCATACGCCAACAAGTATTTGTTGACACTGACAGGACGTTCCGATGGTTACTCCGCATTTGGAAAGAACAACAAATATGCATTCTTCCCTTCCGTTGCCGCAGCATGGAATATCTCTTCCGAAGAATTTATGGAAAGCCAGACAAATTATTTGGACATGCTGAAAATCCGTCTTTCATGGGGTTCAAACGGTAACCAGGCCATCAATCCTTATCAGACGCTTGACCGTTTGACACTGACCAACTACATTTGGGGCGACAACGGAACGGTTGTAAACGGAGCTTACCTGCCTACAAACGGTGTTGGGAACCCAAACCTGAGATGGGAAACCTCACGCACGATCAATGCAGGTATCGACTTCAGTTTCTTCAACGGACGTCTTTCCGGTAACATTGACATGTATGTGGTCAACACAAGCGACTTGTTGATGAGCCGTACAGTTCCTTACATGAACGGTTACAAATCCATTATGGACAACGTAGGTAAAACCCGTAACAAGGGTGTTGAAATCGCATTGAACTCCGTCAACTTCCAAAACAATGATTTCCGTTGGACCACAAACGTCAATTTCTCGCTGAACCGCGACAAAATTATTGAACTGCGCGGTGATGGCAAAGACGATATCACAAACAAATGGTTCATCGGAGAACCGCTGCGCGTATTCTACGATTACAATGTCGTTGGGACATGGCAGGAAAACGAAACATATGTTGAAAACGGACATACTATCAGCTGGGATGCCGAAAGCGGCAAGTTCCTGAATGAAGAAGGAAAAGAATACCAAAAAGGCGCTGTCCCCGGTTCTGCTAAACTGGAAGATAAAGACGGAAACGGCTCTATCACAGCCGATGACAAGAAAATCATCGGTTCCAAACTGCCCAGCTTCCTGCTGTCAATGGGTAACCGCTTCGATTACAAAAACATCTACTTCTCTTTCTTGCTGAACGGAGTATTCGGGCAGACAAAAGAATTACATGACTACAACTTCGACCGCTGGATGCCGACATACAACTACATAAGCGGTATGGACTACTGGACACCGGAAAATCCGACAAACGAAATGACATCTCCTGCTTATGTTCCTTACGATAAACATTCATTCTACAAAAAAATGAATTACGTCAATATCAAGAACATCACGATCGGATACACGTTCCCGAAGACAACATTAAGTGCAATTGGAATCAGCTCGCTGAGTATCAATGCAAGTGTCAACAACCTCTATACTTTCAGTAACATCGACAACTGGCTGAACTTAGAAGATAGCGATGCTAACAGAAATGTTCTCGTTACCTACCCGACAGCCCGTTCTTACATGTTTGGATTAAATCTTACTTTCTAACATTATAATATAATTGAATTTGGATATGAAAAATATATTAGCAACTGCCGCTGCTGCATTTTTATTGGTGACATCAACCGGTTGTTCAGGTTTTCTGGATGAAGAGCTAAAAAGCTCGCTATCTCCAGACAATACATACACAAGCAGCTATGGTTTTGAAGTCGGAGTAAACGGGTTGTACGGTTGGGCCCGTTCCGAATTTAACACATGGGGAGGAGCAACAACAAGCCAGGGACAAGCTTGTCCGTACGAATCATTTCAGGTAGCAACAGACATTGTCTACACAGGGCATGGAGACGGTTCATTGGTTCCTTTCGAAAACTTGTCTTATACACCATCCACAACATTTGTCACTTCCTATTGGAACTGGGGATACGGTTTGATCGCCTCTGCCAATGAAATCCTCGAATATTCGGAAGGTAATGTAAATTGGGACAAACCGACCGATAAAGCCTACTATCAGGCTATCGCTCGCTTCTTCCGCGCTTATGCTTATCGGTATCTGGTATATTTGTACGGAGATGTTCCATATGTTGATAAAATTGAAAAAGACTTCCGGATAGACTTTACCCGCACACCGAAAGCGGAAGTTTTAGGCAAGATGATCGAAGACTTGCAGTTTGCAATCGCAAATCTTCCGGAAGATCCCGATAAGGTCGAAGTTGGACAGTTAACAAAATGGGCTGCCCAGCATATGCTTTCGGAAGTATACCTCATGGCAGGCAAGTATGCAGAAGCGGAAGCAGCAGCAAAAGCTGTAATCGATTGCGGTTACTTCCATCTGATGACTTCACGCTTCGGTGCGGAGAAAGACAAAGCCGGAGATCCGTTCTCCGATATGTTCAAAGAATATAACCAGAACCGTACTTCCGGTAATATGGAAAGCATCTGGGTTATGCAACTCGAATACAACACGACCGGAGGCGGCGGAGCAAACGAAGACTGGACAAAACGTGCTTGGGTTCCCAAATACTACAACGAAGACGGCTTTGTGTTGGCAGACTCTTTAGGCGGACGTGGTTTGGCACAGATCGTCCCATTCAAATGGTGGATCGACAGCAACGACTTCTTCGCTTCAAGCGATATTCGTAACTCGGAATATAACATCAAGAGAAACTGGTATTACAACGATGCTTCTTCTGATAAATATGGAAAGAAAGCCGAAATCACAGAAGAGACATGGACAAAATTCACCATATACCCGGCTGTCACGAAATTCTTCTACGGAAAAGCAGAGGATTTGAGCTATGGCGGTAACAATAAAGACCGTATGAAGTTCCGTCTTGCCGAAACATATCTGCTATTGGCTGAAGCACGCTTGATGCAAAACAATGCACAAGGAGCCGCAGACGCGATCAATGTAATACGCAAACGAGCCAATGCACCGGAAATTACAGCTAAAGATGCCACAATTGACTTCCTACTGGACGAACGTATCCGTGAATTGGTTGGTGAAGAGTTACGCCGATTTACGTTGGTTCGTACAGGCAAGCTGGTTGAACGCGTAAAGAAATACAACCCGCACAGCAACACTATGGATGAACATCACACCTTGTGGCCGATCCCGCAGACCATCATCGACTCTAACACAGGAGCCGAATTTCCACAGAATCCGGGATACTAAGCATTGAATAGCTATAAAGTAAAAACACACTTATAGGATGAAAGGGGAAGTTCCAGCCAAAGGGACATCCCCTTTCTTTTTAATAATCATAAAATTTGGTACATTTTTTACTCATTTTGAGATGATATTATTATATCCTGAGCCTTATCTTTCCTATTTTTGATGCAGAATTAAAAGAAACAGAACGAATATCATGAAAACTACAATCAAGTACATCTGTACAGGCCTCTCACTTTGCGCTTGTACCTGTTTAGTGAACAATCTGCCGGCACAGGCCGAAACGACAAATACAGCCGCTGTCAGTGCGACGGAAACGGGCTGGGACCGGCAAAGCATCATGGAAGTTGCCCGGCGGGTGGCGGACTGGCAGATCAAAGATTATCCCGAAAACAAATATGCCAAGAGCGAACCGCGCGGATGGATCGCCGGAGCACTTTATATGGGGATGTTCGACTGGGCGGAACTAAGTGGAGACAATACTTATTATGACTGGCTCCGGAAAATCTTCAACCGCCAGAGCTGG
Organism: Parabacteroides sp. merdae-related_45_40; assembly: GCF_001915675.1. Taxonomy (NCBI): domain Bacteria; kingdom Pseudomonadati; phylum Bacteroidota; class Bacteroidia; order Bacteroidales; family Tannerellaceae; genus Parabacteroides; species Parabacteroides sp. merdae-related_45_40. The sequence continues at coordinate 11,659 of NZ_MNQY01000145.1, forward strand.
CAGGTCGCCAACCGGATGTATCATGCCGACGACGTTTGTATCGCACAGACCTATATCGATTTCTATAATAAGGAGAAGAATGAGAATATGCTGAAACCGACCATCGCCCGCGCCGACTGGGTGTTGAACAATCCTTCCAACGGAAGCATGGATCTCGATTACAGCAAAGGCAGCACGATCGAACGCTGGACGTGGTGCGACGCCCTTTTCATGGCGCCCGGAGTCTACACACGACTCTACACGCTGACCGGCAACCGTAAATACATGCACTTCGCCGACAGTGAATTTCGTGCCACTTACAACCATCTGTATGATAAAGACGAAGATCTTTTCTATCGCGACAGCCGCTACATCGGACAGAAAGAAGCCAACGGCAAGAAGATTTTCTGGGGACGTGGCAACGGTTGGGTAATCGGCGGGCTGGCGGAAATCCTGAAGACGCTGCCGGCGGAAGATACCGAATTCCGTCCTTTCTATCTCGAACTTTATAAAGAGATGTCCGAGCGCCTTGCCGGACTACAAGGAAAAGACGGTTACTGGCACGCCAGCCTGCTGGACCCGGACAGCTATCCTTCACCCGAAACAAGCGCGACCGGATTTATCGTTTACGGCTTGGCATACGGAATCAACCAGGGGTATCTGCCGGCAGACAAATATCTGCCAGTCGTAAAAAAAGGATGGGAAGCACTGACCCGTGCAGTTGAAACGAACGGGAAATTAGGGTGGGTTCAGCCGGTAGGTGCCGATCCTAAAAAGGTGACACGCGACATGACCGAGCTCTATGGTACAGGTGCATTCCTGATGGCTGCATCGGAAATTTACAAATTAGCAGACAAATAAGTCACAACAAGGCTCTTTTTTTTATCAAAGTACCTGCAAAAGCTCTTGAACACCCGGGTAAACCCGCCTTTAACATCCGGGTGTCGGGAGGGCAAACACCCGGATGTACAGAGAACAAACATCCGGGTGTTCAGCATCAAATCTCACTATCTTGTTGAAAACAAGCGATATGCTTTGTATCTTTTTCTGCCGTATTGGAAAAAGATGGAGTGATAGTAGAGTGATAGATAAAAGTGACATATATCACACAACAAACAGTTGTATATGAATAGTTTATATACGAAGTGTGATAGAGTGATAGAGATTTTGAAAAAATAATAATGATATGAAGCATAAAGTTTGTTTACTCTTCACGTTCCTCTCTCTTTCCGTATCCGGTATTTCCGCAACGAACGGACAAGATTCAATACGCCAAATTCAGCTAAGCGATCTGGAAGTGCAAATCCGATGGGTAAATCCTACTGCCATACGTGCCTATCTGGACGACACAAAAACAGCATTGGGAGGAAAAGCTCCCGCGCTTTACGAAAAACTATCCCGTCTGGAAACACTTCTGCCCGGCGTGCGGCAGGCCTTCTCCGATAAGGTTTCCGGCAACACGGTCGACGAAGTAATTGGCCAAGCTCAAGAAATACTTGCCTTGAAGCGTGAGATCATCCTGGCCAACCCGCTGCTGGACATGGACAAGATCATAGTGGCCCGTTACCGTTTGGGAAACAAGGCCCGTAAGGCGATGGGCCCGTCGATGGGAACTTCGACAGCCAACTACAACTCGCTATTTTCCAACTCGCGTAAAGGCTACGATGCCGAGATCGACCTGCTCACGGGCTTGCGCGGACAAATCGAAAGCAGCCGGATATACAAGCCCGAAGCCGATGTTCCCGTTTCGGACATACAGCTCCACTGGGATGCCGACCGTCTCCTCTTCTCCTCGCTCGACAAGAATCGGAAGTGGCAGATATACGAAATGAACATCGACGGAAGCAACCTTCACCAAAAGATCACCGTTGATGAGCCGGATCTGGAATTCTGCGACGCCAATTACCTGCCGGACGGGAAAGTGGTGGCGACGACCAACATCGGTTACAACGGCGTTCCTTGCGTGCATGGCGACGATGTGGTAGCCAACCTTGTTTCCTTTGACCCCAAGACGCGTGACTTGCGCCGCCTCACCTTCGACCAGGACGGGAACTGGTCGCCTATCGTGATCCCGAACGGACGCATCATGTACACCCGTTGGGAATATACGGACCTGACACACTATTTCTCCCGTATCGTGATGCACATGAACCCCGACGGGACGGAAAACAAAGCGCTCTACGGCAGCGGCTCCTATTTCCCGAACAGTACGTTCGACATGAAACCGCTCTCCAAGCACAGCAGCCGCTTCATCGGCATCATCTCCGGCCATCACGGGACGGCACGTTCAGGGCGGCTCGTCATCTTCGATCCTGCCAAAAGCCGGAAAGAGGAAAAGGGGATGATACAGGAACTGCCGTTCAAAGACCGCCCGATCGTCCCGATCATCAAGGACGAATTGGTGGAAGGCGTCTGGCCTCAGTTCATGAAGCCGTACCCGCTCAGCGAAAAATATTTTTTAGTTGCCTGCAAACCGGCCAAGGATGCGCTTTGGGGAATTTACCTGGTCGACGTTTTCGATAACCTGACACTCATTGCCGAGCAGGAAGGGGAAGGTCTGACCGCTCCCATCCCGCTGGTAAAACGCGAAACGCCTCCTGTCATTCCTTCGAAGATCAAGCCGGACAGCAAAGAGGCTACGGTCTTTATCCAGGATATCTACGAAGGAGAAGGTACGCAGGGCGTTCCCCGGGGCACGATCAAGGCTCTCCGTATCTTTGCTTATGAGTATGCCTATATCTTAGCTCCTTCCGATCACGATGCACAGGGAATACAGAGTGGATGGGATATCAAACGTATACTCGGAACAGTCCCGGTCGAGGAAGACGGTTCCGCGCTATTCACCATTCCCGCCAACACGCCGATTTCCATCCAGCCATTGGATAAAGACGGGGCAGCCATCCAATGGATGCGCAGCTGGCTGACAGGGATGCCGGGCGAGATCGTCTCCTGCGTCGGTTGCCATGAGGACCAAAACAGCATACCCATTCCCAAACGCACGATTGCTTCGGCCAAGCAGGCACGCCGGCTGGAAACACCGGAAGGAGGTGTCCGCCCGTTCACGTTCCGTCTGGAAGTGCAACCGGTACTGGATCGTAACTGCGTCTCTTGCCACAACGGGAAAAATGCCGAACCGGACTTCCGCAAGGATCAGATGGTCACATATAAGAGAGGTATCTTGACGAAAATCAACAAGCAGTATGACCAGAGCTATCTGAACCTGCACCCATACGTGTACCGTCAGGGACCGGAATCAGACATCTATGTCCTCAAGCCGGCCGAGTTTCACGCAAGCAACAGCGAACTGATCCGCATCCTGCAAGCCGGACACCACGGCGTAGAGGTTCCGGAAGAGGATATGCGAACGCTCTATGCCTGGATCGATCTCAACGCGCCTTATTATGGGGCTTTCACCCAAATAGACCTGAAGCCTCAATCTCCCAAAGGTCAGGTGGAACGCCGTATGGAGCTGGCCGAGAAATACAGCGGTGTACGGGTTGACTGGCAAAAAGAGATTGCCGACTACGCCGACTGGCTGAAAGAAAACAAAAAGGCAGACGGCATTACCGGAGCAACGACCGGCGAAACAGTCGAAATAAAGAAGCCGACCAAACCGGTCCGCCCGGTCAAGGTAAAGGGATTCCCGTTCGACACGCAGACGGCGACTGCCCGGCAAGCCGCCCAAGGCGAAACGACCCGCCGCATCTCCATCACTCCGGATGTGCATATCGACCTGGTATGGATTCCCGCCGGCAGCTTTGTGATGGGTAACAACCGAACTCCCTCCGCTTCGCCAGCATTCAAGGCAAACGTGAAGGAAGGCTTCTGGATGAGCACGACCGAAATCACGAACGAGCAGTTCCGCGCACTTTTCCCGGAACACGACAGCCGGTACATCGGACAGACTTGGAAAGATCATACTACCCCCGGCTATGCAGCCAACCGACCAAAACAGCCTGTCGTGCGCGTCAGCTGGGACGAAGCGAATGCTTTCTGCCAAAAGATCAGCGAAATATCAGGCAATACAGTTTCTCTGCCTACCGAAACACAATGGGAATGGGCAGCACGCTCGGGAAGCGCAGATGATTTCTGGTTCGGATCGACGGAGAGCGACTTCGGTGCTTTCGAAAACTTGGCAGACAGTACGACTGTCGATCTGGCGGTAACAGGCGTAGATCCGAAACCGATGCGGGCAAACGATCCCATGCGCAAGTTCTGGGATTTCCTACCGAAAATCCTGAACGTAAACGACCATCAACTGATCAGTTGCCCTGTTGCCTCTTACCAGCCCAATCCCTGGGGATTGTACGACATGAACGGGAATGTGGCGGAATGGACAGCCTCCGATTACATTCCTTATCCTTTAAAAGAAAAGGCAAACAAAAAATACTCCACATCGGCCGTCCGTAAAGCCTACCTGCCTTGGCAGCGGCCGATGAACGTCGGCTTTAGAATTGTGGTTCTTGACCACGATTCTAAAGCCAATTAACAATTGAGAATTGACAATTAGCTTTCGACACATTTAATTGTCAATTCTCAATTCTTACAACGCTTTTTCCATTGCCTACCCGACTTACTTGTACGCGGACAGGGATGCGCTCTGTCATTTCCTGCACATGCGAGATGACGCCGATCTTGCGTCCCTGCGTCCGCAAACTTTCCAAAGCATCCATCTCGGCATCCAAAGAACCGAAACCTTCGTCAATGAAAAGGCTTTCAACCCGCATCCGGTTGGATGAGAGGGAAGACAGGCCAAGCGCCAGTGCCAACGAAACAAGGAACGATTCGCCCCCTGAAAGGCTATGGACGGTACGCACCTCATCGCACATATCCCGGTCGATCACCTGCAAGGCTAGTGTTTCGGGAACCCGTTCCAGCCGATAGCGCCTTGTCAATTCACGCAGTTGCACATTGGCATAGTTCAACAGTATATCGAGCGTATATCCTTGCGCTATACGACGGAACTTGGCGCCGTCGGCAGAACCGGCCAGTTCGTTCAGCTTCGCCCAACGTTCGCTTTCCGTACGCCGGACATTCAATTCTTCCTGCAGACCGGAAACTTTCGCCTTGTTCTCCGTCTGAGTACGAAGCCGGAAAGCAAGTTCCGTCTTTTCCTGTGTGTACCGGGACAAGATAACTTCGAGTGGCTCTCCACCCGAAGAATCCAAATAATCAGCTGTCCATTTGTCTAAAGCCGCCTTTCTCCGGAGTAGGTCGGCAGAGGCCTCGGTCAGGTCTTTTGCAATCTGGTCGGCAATGCCGCGTGTCTGGTCGGCGATGCCGGATTGCTCAGTCTGGGTGGCCGACAGTTTTTTCAAACGCTCTTTCAGTTCTTCCATTCGTCGGATGTACTCCTGTTCTACGCTATCTGCAGATCGGCCATTCAAAAGCTTCTTTCGTTCTGCCTGTAAAGAGGAAAAAACGGCACGGTTCTTTTCGTGGAGCTGTCCGGATTCTTCGGCTTGCTTTTCGAGAGAAGGAAGGAAGGAGGCGAGAGATTCGCATTCGGCTTTTTGGGCGCTTTCCTGCCGTTCCAGTTGATGGAGTTTCTCGGTATTCTCATGCCACTGACGGGCGAAGTCTGTCAATGTTTTACGGAAAGTTTCCGGATTCTGCAACCAGGCTTTCTGCCACTCACTATTGCCGAACAGCAGGTCGGCAGCCGAAAGGGACTGGGTCAACAGGGTGGATTGCTCTTTTACAATAGCTTCTTCCCTCTCTTGCCGACTGGCAGCGAGTTGTTGCTTACCAGCCATTTCCTTACAGGCGGCCTCGCTATCTGCAAGTTCTTTATGGAGTTGGAGCAACTGCTGTTGCAAACGGGTAAGATGGCGGGTATGAGCGACGTAGGTTTCTTTTTTATTCGATAAATCCTGCAATTGAAGGGTTAGAGCAGAAACAGGAGCGACAGGAACCTGATTTGCAAAAGGATGATGCGTGCTCCCGCAAACCGGACAAGGTTGTCCATCCTGCAACCTGCCGCGTAAATCCTTTATGTTACCGGAAGCCTCCAAGCGTGCCTGTTCGATAAGCAATTGCTCTCGTTCCTGGCGAAGCTTCTCGATCTGTTTGTCCAAAGCCGGTGCATCGACAGCTTTCAGTTCCTCTTCCAGGTTCCGGTAATCCGCTTCAGCCCGCTTCAACGCCTGCTGTTTGTTTACACTGGTCTGTTGCAGGTCGGAAAGTTGTTTATTCAACGCCGCCATCTCCTGCCGGAGCGTTTCGATCGAACGGACAGCCGCCTCCATCCCTGAACGGGTGGCCGATGCTGCATCCAAGTGCAACAACAAAGCTGAAAGTTGCTCCGCAATACGTTCCTTCTTTTTATAACGCTCGCGCCAAGCGGTCAGACGGGCAATCTCCTCCGCTCCCTGTCTCCGGCGGAGGACGGCAGCTTGATATTTCTTTTCGGCCTCTCCCTTACGAAGCGTTACATTCTTTAACTGTTGCTCCGAGTGTGACAGATCGCGGATGGCCGCATCCAACTGGATATCCAGTTTACGCGCCTGCAATATCTCCTGTTGAAGGGATTTGAAACGAGTCTCGGACTGTTGCTGTTCCTCCACTCCCTTTTCGTATTCATGGCGAGCGACCGTCAACAATTCCGTTGCGTGCACCAACTTATCGGCCGCCTCTTTTTGTTGTCTCTGGCGGATGGTTATCTGCTGTTCGATAGAACGGACGGCCTCTTGAAGGGCCTGTTGCTCCGCTTTCGCTTTCTCGACTCGCTGCAACTCCTTTTCCGTTCCGGCAAGGCGAGTGCGCAAGTCGTTTTCTTCCTCATCCGTCAATAGCTCGATACCCTGTATTCGCGTTTGGATCAAGTCGAAGGCTTCTTTCGCCCGCGCATTCCTTTCAAATATCTGGCGAGAAATGGCGGAATAGAGTTCGGTTCCGGTCAACTTCTCCAACAAGGAAGCTTTTTCTCCCTGCTCGGCTTTCAGGAAAGTGGAAAAATCGTTCTGCGCCAGCAATACGGAACGCGTAAACTGTTCGAAAGTCAAGCCAATCAAATCGATAATACGGGCTTGCAGATCGGAACGCGTCCCTTGCTCTTCCTCCTCCTTGTCGAGGTTATACAGAGCCAAACGCGGATTCTGCAACCGTCCGTTTTCCTTGTCGCGTGCCCGCGCCACCGACCAGCGTGTCCGATAGCGGTGTCCGTTCAAGGCCATGAAATCCACTTCTGCAAAACCGGAGGATGTTCCCCGCCGCAGCAAGAAACGAGGATCGCTCTGCGACAATTGTTCATTACTGACATCCTGAAGCTTGACATTATTTTCTTTCGCCTGGTCGGTACGAGGCGTACGGGCGAACAGAGCTAAGCACATCGTATCCAAAAGGGTGGACTTACCTGCTCCCGTAGGCCCGGAAATAGCAAAGATCCCGGCTGAAAGTAACGGCTCCACCGTAAAATCTATTTCAAAATCACCTTCCAACGAGGCCAGGTTACGACCTCGTATCGCTAATATCTTCATAGGGAAACCTCCCGCATTACATCGTTAAACATCTTTTCCAACTCTTCCGGCAAATCTCCCCCGAAACGGTTCGTAAAGGTATGGCGAAGCATATCCAGCGGAGCGATCTTTTGTAAATCCGTATAAGAGAAAGGACGAGAATCTTCCTCTCCCTCCTTTTTCGGATAAGAAGGGATGATGGAAGTCAGGCGTACAGCCTTATCCGCCAGTGCCTCCTCCACCCGATGCCGAAATCCCGGATCTGGCTCCGTCAGCAGTACCTGCACCTCCAGATAAGGCCATAGGCTGCGATCGGCTCCCTCTTCCGCCAACGGTAGGTTGGAAAGCGACAAAAGGACTTCGGCAGGCGACGCCGGTTCCGCCGGAATCCGATGCAGGGCGGTTCGGAGTGGGATGGGCACTGCTTCGAGATCCGACAGGCATCCGTTTTCGAGGGTAAAGGCAACAACCTGATGGTGATAATGCTGTTCGGAGAAAGACATCGGAAGCGGGCTGCCGGCATAGCGTACAGACTCGCGTCCCCCTACCCGCTGCGCCTTGTGGATGTGACCGAGGGCCGTATAGGCCAAGTCCTCGTTAAAGGCTTCTACCGATATAGATTCAAGTCCTCCCATGATAGTCCGTTCGCTCCGATCGTCTTCCGACAGTTCAGCACCAGTCGCATGCAAGTGTCCCATCGCAAGCAGGGCCTCGCCCGGTTGCCTTTGGCTGTCGGCATAGTCATAGAGCTGGCGATACATTCGGGTAACGCCCTCCACACAGGTATCTTTCCCTTCTTTCGAAGCGGGATAATCTCCCTGACGAAGATAGGGAACAGCCAGACAGATCGCTTCCCGTTTTCCTTCCTTATTATATAAAGGAATCAGAAGCGAATCGAAATCGATCTTGCACAGGTCGGTTCGCGGGACAGCCCCTACAATTGACGTATTCAGTTCTTCCAACAGGGGTATCGGCGCCTCCAGACGGGCTGCCGAATCATGATTACCTGCGATAATCACGATCTGCAATTGTGGGTTACGCCGGTTCGCTTCCCGCAAAAAACGGAAAAAACGGCGTTGGGCGGCTGCCGACGGATTGGCAACATCGAAAACATCGCCTGCTATCAGCAAGACATCAGTCTGCCGTAGCGTCAATATATCGATCAACCACGAAAGAAATGCCTCATGTTCCTCATCACGGTCATACCCGAAAAAGGTTTGCCCAAGATGCCAGTCGGCAGTATGGATTATTTTCAATGACATGTTTTTCCAGATTTAACAAATATGAATCTGATCTTATTTTGGGGATAAAGGTAATGAAACAAACGAACAAAGACAATAAGGGGAGCCTGTGTCAAGCGCGGGAACGAGAGAAATAGATGACGAATCAAATTATTGTCCTATCTTTGTGCCGTCAATAAACAGGGGAACTTTATGAATTGGTTACAAGAGGCCTTTTTAGAGCCTACGATGGTGCAGGCAGTCATCATTATTTCACTGGTCTCTGCACTTGGATTGTATTTAGGACGGATCAAGATATTCGGGATCTCACTGGGTATCACATTTGTATTCTTTGCCGGTATCTTGGCCGGGCATTTAGGGATCGTCGTGAATAAGGATATGCTGTATTTTGCTCAAAGTTTCGGCTTGATCCTTTTCGTCTATGCATTAGGGTTACAGGTTGGTCCCGGTTTCTTCTCTTCGCTGAAGAAGGGAGGGGTAGCTATGAACATGATGGGGTTAGGCGTTATCCTGCTCGGACTCATTATGACAGTCGGTCTGCACTGGGTAACAGGAGTTTCCCTTTCCAATATGGTCGGTTTGCTTTGTGGGGCCGTTACCAACACGCCTGCTTTGGGAGCCGCCCAACAGGCTTTGTTGCAGATAGATCCGACCAATACCAAAGGGGTGACGGACATGGCTTTGGCGTGTGCCGTCGCTTATCCGCTCGGCGTAGTGGGCGTGATCTTGGCGATTATTATCCTGAGAGCCTTGTTTGCCGACAAGAAACAGAAAGACTTAAAGGAACAACGCGACACGACTACCTATGTCGCCGAGTTTCATGTAAGCAATCCGGCTATCTACGAAAAGAGCATCAAGGACGTAATGAAGCTGACGGACAAGCATTTCGTTATTTCACGTGTATGGAGAAACGGTAAAGTAAGCATTCCGACTTCGGACACTTTACTTCACGAGCATGACCACCTTTTGATCATCTCCGTTAAATCGGATGTCGAAAATATTAAAGTCCTTTTCGGCGAGCAGGAGAATGTAGATTGGAACAAGGCGGATATCGACTGGAATGCTATTGACAGCCAACTGATCTCGCGCCGCATCGCGGTGACACGCAACCGGGTGAACGGTGTGAAATTAGGCTCTCTCCGCCTTCGCAACCTCTACGGTATCAATATTACGCGTGTGAACCGTGCCGGTATAGACCTGCTGGCCTCTCCCGACCTGCGCCTGCAAATCGGTGACCGGTTGACTATCGTGGGAGAAGCGAATTCGGTAAACACAGTCGGAAAGATTTTAGGGGATGAGATCAAGCGGTTAAACAATCCGAACCTCTTGGCTGTCTTCATTGGTATATCGCTGGGGATGCTGTTAGGAGCATTGCCGATCACGTTACCGGGGATGAGTACGCCAGTCAAATTAGGGATCGCCGGAGGCCCGATCATCGTCGGAATCCTGATGGGCGCATTCGGCCCTCGTTTCCACCTGACAACCTACACGACAATGAGTGCCAACCTGATGCTTCGTCAACTGGGGATCATTATTTATTTAGCGGGATTGGGGATCGATTCGGGTGTACATTTCTTCGAAACGGTTTTTCGGGCAGAAGGATTGCTTTGGATCGGGCTTGGATTTCTGCTGACGATCGTGCCGGTGCTGATCGTCGGTTTCATAGCTTCGCAATTTTTCAAACTCGATTATGCGCACAACGTGGGTATGCTCTGCGGGAGCATGGCAAACCCGATGGCACTGAGCTATGCCAACACGACTGTCGATGGCGACGAACCCTCCGTTTCTTATGCCACCGTCTATCCGCTTTCAATGTTTATCCGCGTGATTTCAGCACAATTGGTGCTGATGTTATTCACCTGATCGATCAGGCTTTGGAACACTTGACCAGCACCTTTTCTCCATCCACCAAGGTGGTTGCAAAGAGATAGACGTGGCCTCCGTCGGTGATCTTCGTCCGCTTACGCAGTTCTTCTACGGAGAGAGGAAAATTACGCACGGTTATATTTGCTTGGGGGATTGTCTTTGATAGTCCTTTACAGAGTTTTCCGGTAAAAGACAGCACTTCATCCACTCGGAATCTGCGACCGGGAAAGTCGGAAACTAAATGGTCCGCTGTATATAGATGGCTGTTCACCTGCAACTTCTTCACTCCCGTCCGGACGGCAATCTGCTTAAATGCGCCGGCTTTTAAAACCGAGGCATTCGGTTCATACAAATATGTACCTACCTGACCGGCAGGAACCAATACGGCGCTACGTTCCTCTTCTAATGTAAAAGAGAAAGATTGCATTCCATCCAGTCCGAAATTGATGCACCGGACTAACGGTTCTCTGCCATCCGCCTCTCGTTCCACCACAAAAAGCAGTTCCTTGCATTCGTTCCTAACCGAAAGGACATGCACGGATGTCGTCCCCGGCAACAGCTCCAAAGTCATTTGTATATCTGCCATCGGCGAAAGCTTTGCAATGACATGCGGGGAACGTTTCAGAAGCGCCGGCAACAGTCCGGGCAGGTTAGGTTCACAATCCTGCAAAGCAAAAACCCGCTTGTTAGATTCTCCTCGGCGTGCAGGATCGATATAGAAAGCATCGACCTCCGGAAGGGTATCAACAACTTGGGCGGCATCAGCATTTATGATCGTTATATTGTTGGCCTCCAAGACAGAAAAATTATGTTTCGCGGCTTCACAATAAACAGGAAAACGTTCTATATAAGTCAAATGTTTCGCCTTGCGGGAAAGAAAATAGCTATCGATTCCCAGTCCTCCCGTCAGGTCGCAAATAGTCCAACTTTCACCAATCAGTTCCTGTTTATAAGCTGCTGTCTGTTCAGATGAACACTGTTCCGCCGCAATCTTAGCCGGAAAAACCAATTGTCCGTTCTCAAACCACGACGGCAACTTCTCCCGGATCTGCCTTCGGACAGCAATCTGATCGACTAAAAAGGGAATATCCATTCCGGGATACTTGGCAGCGGAAAGCAACAGGCGGGTTAAATCGTCTGTTGCATGTTCTTTGATAAACTGTATGTGTGAAGTTGTCAGTTCCATATCGGCACTAAATCAGTGATGACATAGAAAAAGAGGGTGTGTCATGATATTTGGTGGACACATCCTCTTTTCTGCGGAAAGCGAGGGATTCGAACCCCCGGTACAGTTACCCGTACACCGCATTTCGAGTGCGGCCCATTCGACCACTCTGGCAGCTTTCCTTAGGTCGTCGTTTGCGAGTACAAATGTAGGGAAAATTTAAATTCGTTGTCCCCTCAAAAGCATTTTTTTCCAATAAAAAGGGCACTCTCCTAAAAGAATGCCCTTCCTTTGTTAACGAATTTGCGAATTATTTGAAATAACGGTTGTATAAACCTTCAAATCCTTTACCGTGGCGAGCTTCGTCCTTACACATTTCGTGAACTGTGTCGTGGATAGCATCCAAGTTTAATTGTTTTGCACGAGTAGCAATACGTTTCTTATCTTCGCAAGCACCGCATTCAGCGTCTTTACGTTTCTCCAAGTTTGTTTTTGTGTCCCAAACAACATCACCCAGCAGTTCGGCAAACTTAGCAGCGTGTTCAGCTTCTTCCCAAGCATAGCGTTTGAATGCTTCTGCTACTTCAGGATAACCTTCACGGTCAGCTTGGCGACTCATAGCCAAATACATACCGACTTCAGTACATTCACCCATGAAATGCGCGTTCAAATCTTTAATCATTTCTTCATCACAACCTTTAGCAACACCGATCACATGTTCATCGGCAAAAGTCAATGCACCGGTAGTTTCTACCATTTCTTTAAATTTACTCTTCGGCTGCTTGCATTGAGGACAGAATTCAGGAGCTTCATCACCTTCGTGTACATAACCGCATACTGTGCAAATCCATTTTTTTTTCATCTTTGTAAATTTTTATTGGTTGTATAATCTAAAATAGTTGTAACACTCGTTATTTGTTCTTTGCAAATGTAGGGAAACATTCTAAAACAAGCCCTACAAAAACTCATAAATTTATTCTATCTGTTAATTGATAAAAACTATGAAACCTATCCTTTACGGCCCATGTTATATTAAAAAACTTTCATAAATATGGACACTTCAAAGATTATCAGCCTACTGGGCGAACAAAGCGAATTCCTGTTGGGACACACTTGTAAAACGATCGATAAATCACTTATACACATTCCTTCACCGTCTGTCATCGACAGTATATGGATCGGCTCGGATAGAAATATCCAAACATTAAACAACCTGCAACGCCTGTTAGGAAGCGGACGGTTGGCAAATACGGGATACGTCTCAATACTGCCTGTGGACCAAGATATCGAACATACGGCGGGAGCTTCCTTCGCTCCGAACCCGATCTATTTCGATCCGGAAAACATCGTCAGGTTGGCTATTGAAGGAGGATGTAACGGAGTAGCCTCTACGTTCGGAATCTTAGGTTCCATAGCACGTAAATATGCGCATAAGATACCGTTTGTGGTCAAACTGAATCATAACGAATTACTGACTTATCCCAATTCATACAACCAGATCATGTTCGGCTCCGTAAAAGAAGCCTGGGACATGGGAGCTGCAGCCGTAGGCGCTACCATCTACTTCGGTTCGGAAGAAAGTAGAAGACAGTTGGTCGAAGTGTCAGAGGCTTTTGAATATGCGCACGAGCTAGGAATGGCCACCATCTTATGGTGTTACTTGCGCAACAGTGAATTCAAAAAAGACGGTGTTGACTATCATGCCGCAGCCGACCTGACAGGCCAAGCCAACCATTTGGGTGTTACGATCAAAGCAGATATCATAAAGCAGAAGCTACCGGAAAACAACGGAGGATTCACAGCTGTCAAATTTGGCAAAATCGACCAAAAGATGTACACCGAACTAGCTACAGAACACCCGATTGACCTCTGTCGCTACCAGGTTGCCAACAACTACATGGGACGTGTCGGCCTCATCAACTCTGGTGGTGAATCTCACGGAGCTTCCGACTTGAAAGATGCGGTCTACACGGCTGTCGTCAATAAGCGGGCAGGCGGTATGGGACTGATCAGCGGGCGAAAAGCGTTCCAACGTCCGATGAAAGACGGTGTAGAGCTGCTGCACACCATACAGGATGTATATCTGGACCCGGGAATCACAATTGCTTAGTATAAATAAAGAAACGCCGTCCCAGACTATTCGGAACGGCGTTTTCTCTTTTATGAATAAATCCTTATTTCTTCAACCACATATCCAGCCATTCGAAGAATGTACGCTGCCAAAGCACGCCATTCTGAGGTTTCAGCACCCAATGGTTTTCGTCGGGATAGATCAACAACTCGGCCGGAACACCTCGAAGGACAGCTGCATTAAACGCCGCCATACCCTGGTTAGCCAAAATTCGATAATCCTTTTCACCGTGGATGCAGAGAATCGGTGTATCCCATTTATCGACAAACAAGTGCGGGGAATTGGCAAATGTACGTTGTGCCGTCGCATTCTGTTTTTCCCAGTAAGCACCACCCATATCCCAATTAGCAAACCACATTTCTTCTGTTTCCAGATACTGCATTTCCATATTGAAAATACCGTCATGTGCAATAAAGGCTTTGAAACGTTTGTTGTGGTGACCAGCCAACCAATAAACGGAGAAGCCTCCGAAGCTCGCTCCCACACAACCCAGACGATCCTTATCGACAAACGACTCTTTCGCCATCTCGTCAATAGCCGTAAAATAGTCTTTCATGCACTGGCCTCCATAGTCGCCGCTGACCTGTTCGTTCCACTCCATACCGAAACCGGGAAGGCCACGGCGGTTCGGGGCAACCACGATATAGTCGTTAGCAGCCATAATCTGCATATTCCAACGGTAAGACCAGAATTGGCTTACCGGGCTTTGAGGACCACCTTCGCAGAATAACAAGGTAGGATATTTCTTATTCGGATCGAAATGAGGAGGATAAATCACCCAGGTAAGCATCTGTTTACCATCTGTCGTTTTCATCCAACGACCTTCCACCTTACCGATTGTCAACTGATCATAGATATGCTTGTTCTCTGTTGTCAACTGGGCTATTTTATTATTATCAGCCAAATCGATCGAATAGATTTCATCTCCCATGCTCAAAGAATGGCGCTGCACGATCAGCTTATGTTCACCCAACAAAGCCACACCGGCATAATCGTACATTCCGGAAGTAAGCGGCGTGATTTTATTGCTATCCGTCAGATCGATCTTATATACTTGGGACTCACCATGCCATACCCCCGTAAAGTAAAGAGCCTTTGCATCTGCACTCCAAACGAACCCGTCTACGTTGGAATCAAAATCCTTGCTGGCGAATATCTTTTCACCTGTTTCCAAGTTCATGACCATCAAGCGGTTCTGGTCTGACTCATAACCGTCACGCTCCATGCTCTGCCATGCGATGAACTTGCCATCGGGAGAGTATTGGGGATTCGTGTCATACCCCATAATACCTTCACTGATATTGGCCGTCTTTTTCGTATTCAGGTCATACACATAAATATCCGAATTGGTGGACAACGCATATTCCTTTCCGGTCTTTTTACGACTCGTGTAAGCAATCTTGTCCGATGTAGTATTCCATGCCAACTGCTCAATTCCTCCGAATGGTTTCATCGGGCTTTCAAACGGTTCGCCTTCCATAATATCGACAGGGTTACTGATTGCCTTACCATCAAAATCAGCAACAAAAGGATGCGGGGCTGTTGTTACCCATTCATCCCAATGTTTATACATCAGGTCTGTGACAATAATACCAGTAGCCTTATCCAGGTCGGGATATTTATCTGCCGTACTTTTGACTGTCTTTACCTGTGAAATAAACAGGACTTTCTTCTCATCGGGAGAGAAGGCGAAACCTTCAATATCCCCTTCATATTCAGAGAGCTGTCTGCGGTCGCTTCCATCCGGATTCATTTCCCAAAGCTGGCTGCTGCCACTTTCATTGCAAAGGAAAGCGATTTTTTTTCCACCTTTAATCCAAACAGCTTCATTTTCGGAATAAGACGTTTTTGTAATCTGCTTATTGTCCGTCCCGTCTGCATTCATAACAAACACTTCACGATTACTTCTGTTTTCCGGTACGCTGTAGTAGGCTACAGTATACACTACTTTCTGTCCGTCCGGAGATACATTCATCCCCCCGATACGTCCCATTGCCCAAAGCACTTCCGGCGTCATCCGTCCGTCTTTGACTTTAATATCCGAACGCCCGATCACATTTTCCGTGTTTCCTTTCTGTTGGGTCGCACGATCGCACGTTTTTCCATCCCCACTACAAGCTCCAAATAATAAGGATGTTGCCATAACCATTGTTCCGATAGATTTATTCATGTAGTTTATAATATATTGTGTTTTGGGCACGAAAGTACAAAATATAATTTATATCTTTGTCCCATTAATTTAAGAACTGAACAGTATGAATAAGATTTGGTTATTTGGAGCCTCCATATGTATGGTTTTAGCATTAGGTTCTTGTAAACCTAAACAGAGTGCGTATAAGGCTGCTTACGAACAAGCAAAAGAAAAAGAATCGACAGCTCCGGTCGAGGTGGTCGAAGAAGAGGAAGTAGTTGAAGAGGTAACTCCGGTTTCTAAACCGAGAACTTCCAACGTCAGTACACGCGCAGAAAGAATTAATGCTGCACAAGGTGAAGATGCAAGCAGACTGAAACGTTACAGTGTCGTTATCGGCAGTTTCAAGAACAAAACAAATGCTTACGCTTTGAAAGAACGTATGCAGAACGACGGATATAACGCTGTTTTGGGAGAAAACGAACAAGGTATGCTTCGTGTGATCGTCGCCAGTTTCAATGACAAAGCCGATGCTGCGGACAGCCGCGATGCAATCAAAGCAAAATACGCTCCAAACTTCCAGGATGCATGGATTCTGGAAAGACAATATTAAAAATCCAATCCACGGTAATAAAAAAGAAGGTGTGTCGTAATACCCGATGCGCCTTCTTTTTTTTCGTTGACTATAAAAATCGGCTCATTTTTTTAAGCTGCGATATTTTGAGGA